>DASQJS010000317.1:0-4253 GCA_035630995.1 Steroidobacteraceae bacterium
GCGCCGCATGCCGTTCGACGCGGCAGCCTGCGAAGACGTGGCCCAGGCCACGCTGTGCCGCGCGCTCGAGAGCCTCCATGGCTATCGCGGCGAGGCGGCGCTCATGACCTGGCTTTGCACCCTCTGCCGGCGCGAGCTCTCCGCGCGCTGGCGTGAGAACCAGGGCTGGGCCGCGGCGCCGATGTTGGCCGAGGACGATCCCGAGATCCGCGCGGCGCTGGAATCCCTGATGACGAGCGAGCAGGGCGACCCGCTGCTCGCCACGCATCGCGAGGAGGTGCGCCAGTCCATCCTGATCACGCTCGACTATCTACCGGCGCCATACGCCGAAATCCTCGAATGCAAATATCTGCGCGACATGAGCATCGGCGAGATCGCGCGCCAGATGGGACGCAGCCCGAAGGCCACCGAGTCCCTGTTGACGCGGGCGCGCGACGCATTTCGCGAGGCATTTGCGCTGCTGCCCGGTGGTACGCGCGGAGCACTGACGCCATGAGCCATCCTGAATCCGAACGTTCGATCGAACGCCTGATCAAGCTTGCCGGCGGGCGCGACATGCCAACCGCCGAAGCGATGGAGCGTGCTCGGCTGGCGGCGCACGAATCCTGGAGCCGCATGTTGAAACAGCCCGCCGTGCCGCGCCGAGCGCGGCTCAGGACGATGCTGGGGTTCGCGCTGGCGGCGGGTATCGCCGCATTCGGCATCCTCCTGTGGACTCAGCGTCCGGCACCTGCAGCGCCCGAGCTCGTGGCGCGCATTGCGACGCTTACGGGCGATGCCCAGCTGCACGCGGCTCACGCCGAAACCAGCGCACGCGTGGCGTTGCCCATTCACGCGGGTACCACGCTTGCCACGAATGAAGGCCGCGTCGCGTTCACCTTCGGTGACTCGCTTTCGCTGCGCATCGATCGCCACACGCGCCTGCGATTCGACGGCCGCGAACAGGTAACGCTGCTCGCGGGCGCGCTGTACGTCGATTCCGGCGGCATCAATGCGGTGTCGGCGCTGCGCATCGAAACTCCTGCAGGAGCGGTGCGCCACGTCGGCACGCAATTCCAGGTGCACGTGACCGGCGACGTCACGATCGTGCGCGTTCGTGAAGGGCGCGTATTGCTGACCCGCGCTTCGGGCACGCCCACGGACATCGCCGCCGGTGATGAACTTCGGGTTCGGGGCGGGGAACTGCGATTGCAACGGGGACTGCCGTCGTTCGGAGAGGATTGGGAGTGGTCGGCAGGCATCGCGCCGGCACTCGAAATCGAAAACCGCCCGCTGGCCGAATTCATCGCGTGGTTGGCTCGAGAACACGGCTGGCAGGTCCGCTACGCTGACGAATCGCTGCAGGCGCGCACATTCGACATCCGCCTCCACGGCTCGCTCGATCAAATGGAAAGCGCGGCGATGCTGGAACGCGTGACGCTGGTCACCGGGGTACCGCTTCAGGCAGGAAACGGCGTGTTGTGGGTGGGCGGAAAATGAAGCGCATTCGCAGCACGTGGGTGGCCATGCTGGTCGCCCTGGCCGGCGGCGCCTGGGCCGCGGAATCGCCGGCATTGAACGCACCGCTGCACGCCGGAGCGACGCTCGAATCCGCGCTTGCGCAGCTGAACGCGCGCGGCTACCGGATCGTCTACAGCAATGCACTCGTTCAGCCTTCGATGACCCTGCGCGAATCACCGAAGTCCACGCGCATCGATGATCTGCTGCGCGAGATTCTTGCACCGTGGAAATTGCGCGCGGTGCTTGCATCCAATGGCGACTGGCTGGTCACCAGCGAAGCAACGCCGACGACCAGCATCGAGTCCGAGATCGTCGACGATCACTTCGGGAGTATCGACACCATCGACGTCACGGCCAGCCGCGTGCGTCTCGCCACCGCGGGCGCCAGCGAGACATTCCTCGATCGCGAAGACGTCCAGCGCATGCCGCATCTCGCCGATGACGCGGTGCGCATGCTCAAGGTTCTGCCGGGCGTGACCGGTGGGGATTTCTCCGCGGCGCTCAACATACGCGGCGGGCGGCGCGAAGAAGCGCTGCTCACCGTCGATGGAGCGGAGATTCACAACGGATTTCACTTTCGCGACATCGATGGCGCGCTCTCCGTGCTCGATACCCATCTAGTGGAGGGCATCGACTTCATCACCGGGGGCATGACCGCCGAATACGGCGACTTCATGAGTGGCGTGGTCGGCCTGCAGTCCAGGCGTCCGTCGGCCGACGACGAATATCGCAGCGGAGTCGGCATCAGCTTCGTCAGTCTCTACGGCCGCACCTCCGGCAACTTTGCGGACGATCGCGGTTCGTGGCTGGTGTCGGCGCGGCGCGGGTTCCTCGACGTGCTCACCGAGCGCGTCGTGGACGACAACGAGCAGCTCACGCCGCGATACACCGATGTCTTTGCTTCCACCGACTACGATTTGAGTGAGCGCAGCTCGCTGACCGCGCGCCTGCTCATGAGCCAGGACGATCTGAAGTTCGCGACCGACGATGCCGCCGACGACATCGATTCCGCCGGCAAGGGGCACTCCACGCATTTGTGGCTCGGATTCGACCACTTCTGGACGGATGCCCTGCAGATGAACACGCTCGTTTCCGTGGCCACCGTCAACCAGACCCGTGATGCGAATGGCATTGACGACCAGCGTTTCGGCGACGTACGCAGCGACAACGATTTCCGTTTCCTGGATCTGAAGCAGGACTGGTCCTGGCAGTTGAACGACCGTCACCTGCCACGCTGGGGGTTCAACGTGAATCGCCAGGAGGGCGAGTACGACTACGCGCTCGTGTCGCGCATCATGGATCCGCTGGTGACGCCGGTACCGGTCGACGTCGCCTACGGAACGAACATGGACGTGCACGTGAACAAGCTTGGCGCCTATGCCTCGTGGCGCGCGCGGCTGACTGATGCCATCACGGCCGAAGCCGGCGCGCGCTGGGACAGCTACGAATATCCCGATGAACTGAAGTTCGATGTGGTGAGCCCGCGGCTCAACGTGGTGTACGAGTTCGGCAATGACAACGAATTGCGTGCCGCGTGGGGCGTCGTGTACCAGCCGCAGGCGGTCAACGAACTCCAGGTGGAAGATGACGTGGAGCGGTTTTTCGAACCGGAGCGCTCGGAGCAGTTCGTGGTGGGTTACACGCGGCATTTCACGCGAGGGCTGTCATTGCGCGTCGATGTCTATGACAAGGACTACAGCGATCTGCGGCCGCGTTTCGAAAACCTGCTCGACCCGATCCAGCTGATACCCGAAGGCGCCGCCGATCGCATCCGCGTCGATGCGCCGGAAGCACGGGCGCGCGGTGTCGAACTGACGATTCGGCGCGAGGCCGAGCGCGGCCTTTCTGGCTGGGTGAGCCTGTCGATCGCCGAAGCCGAAGAAAACGTGGCCGGTGAGTGGCAGTCGCGCGGCTGGGAACAGCGCCAGACGCTGGCATTCGGCAGCAGTTGGACGGGTGCGAAGTGGAACGTGAGCCTGGCGGGGCTTTTCCACAGCGGCACACCGACGACCTACATCGGCATCGAGACCACACCGCTGCCCGGCGGCGGCACCGAGGTGGGAGGGGTGGTGGGGCAACGCAATGCCGAACACATGGCGGCCTATACGCGCGTGGACCTGCGGGCCAACCGCGACGTGCAGCTTCGCAACAGCCGGATTTCCTTCTACCTGGAAGTGACCAACCTGCTCAACAGCAGGAACGAGTGCTGTGTCGAGAACTATCACCTCGAGCAGGGAAGCAATGGCGGATATTTTCTCGACACCGAGATCGGCTACTGGCTGCCGATGCTGCCGTCGTTCGGCTTTCAGTGGGAGTTCTAGGTTTCCAGCTTTCCCAGTTCCACACCGCCAGGTCCGAACGGCGGGAACTCCCGGATGCTGAACCCCTTCAGCGGAATCATCAGCTCTTCCACTGACAACAGACCCATGCAAGGCATTGCGCCCGCGGGGAGCTTCCCGCCTGCTGCGATCTTGTTGGCGAGGGCAATCGCCGCGGCGCACGGAATGTTTGGCCCGTGGTTCTCGCGGGCCACGATATTCCACGTATGTGAGTACCGGGCGCCGTTGTCATGCAGTCCTTCGAGTTTCACGAACATGGCGCCCCGGTCACTGAACACGGGCTGCAGCCAGCGGCCGAGCGTGTACAGGATGCGTGCGAACGGCAGCGCGCTCTTCAGTCGCCGCTCTTTCACGAGCGTCGCCAGACCCTCGACGAGCTTGTGAGCGGTATTGCTGGCGAAGCCGGCGTGAAAG
>DASQJS010000318.1:0-10427 GCA_035630995.1 Steroidobacteraceae bacterium
CGTGTAGCCGCCACCCTGCCAGTCGCGCCCGGTGATGTGCATGTCGGGATACGCCAGCAGGCCATTCCGAATGCCGGAGAACACCAGCGTCAGGATGGTGATGAACGTGAACACCGCGAGCACCACCTGCACGGCGTTGAATCGCCAGCGCAGGAATTCCTCTCCTGGCTTCCAGCCTTCACGCCAGCGCATCGCGATCAGCCACGCCGCGGTCAGGCAGAACACGAACCACGACTGGGTGGATAACCCGAGGCCGAGCAACAGCCACTCGGTGAATCGCAATGGTGAATTCGCCCATCTTCCGAGCAGCCACGCCACCACGATGAACACCACAAGTTCGCCCCAGTAGAGCACCGCAGGACCGATGCCCGGACCCCAGGCCGCGAGAACCCAGCGCGAGTCGGGCAGCGCGACCCCGAACGTCAGATTGCTCGCCGCCGACCGCAGGTCGACCGTCGACGGATGCGTCAGCAAGCTCACGTCACGCGATTCTTCCCAGGAGATCAGCAGACTGTGCTCGCCGGGCGCCAGCGATAGCGGTAACTCGCCTTTCTCCGGACGCAGTTGCTGCGGCCGGCCGTCGAACGTCACGCCGGTGACGCGCGCTTTCTCGGGCAGCTGGATGACGTGCCGTCCACCCTGCGTGCTTCGATACGCGAATTGCAGCGTCGTGCTCGACGAGCGCGACCCGATGGTGGTGTGCAGGCTCGCCGAGTCGATGGCCAGCGTCGTGCCTTTCGCGCCCTTCGGCCGCGTGACTTTCAACGTCAGCTTTTCACCCGGCCGCGGCATGAATCGAAACACCCACGACGACGCGTTCACGTTTTCGGGCAACACCGGCGCGAAGCCTTCGAAGACCACATTCCACTGCGGATTGACGAAGAAGCTCCACACTTCGCTGCGCGCCGCGTCCGCGGGCACCGAAACCTCGAGCGTCTCGGCACGTGCCAGGCCCGAGTGCCACTGCATCTGCCGTTCGCCGGCGCCCAGCCCCACGAGTGCGGCCTCGTTGTTGCGCACTTTCACCCCGTCGGTGAGCACCGATTCGCCCTTCACCAGCGGTATCTCGACCGATAGCGCGGCGCGTTGTGGCGCGATGCGCGTGACGATCGTGTCGAGCGTCCAGTCGAGATCCAGGCTGAACAGGCGATCGACGCGAACGAATGCCGGAAACTCGGCCCCGGCCTCGAGTGCGGCATCGCTGCGTTCGGCGTCACGTTCGCGTGCCAGCTCCAGCGAGCCGGATACCAGCCGGCCCTCGTTGACGCCGCTGGTGGTCCAGCCGCGCGCGCTCACGTCGATGACGCGAGGACGCTGCGGGAATGCGAGCTGAATGGATTCGGCCGCGGCGAGGCGACCGGCGAGCCGCACGGTGTGGGCGCCCGCGGTGAGCGGCACCCACAGCGACGCGTCGTCGTCGCGCGCCATCGCCAGCGTGCCGCGTGCGTCCACGCTGACGTCGTCGAGCTGCCAGCGATCGCTGGCGTGCGGCATGGCCACCGCGACGGAGGCAAGCGCGCTGACCTGCAGCACCACTTCGAGCCGGTCTCCTTCCACCGTCACGCGCGCCGCGGAAATCTCTGCGCAATCGGGCGCGCACTTGGGCGCGGCCGTGAGGCGTGTCTTGAGCTCGGTGAGCAGATCGTTGGCTGGCGCATCAGGACCTTGTTCCGACGCGGCGTGCGCGGGCGTGCCCATGCCGAGGCTCAGTAGCAGCAGGGACGACGCCAGCAATCCGGGCAGCAGCGCCGTAGCGGAGGCGGGCTTTGGAAACCCGGGCAGCGAAACGCGCTTGCCATAGCTGAGCAACGCCAGCCACGCGAACAGCGCGGCCAGCGCGAACACGCCGAGAAGGCGCCAGAAGAACAGCACTACGGGCCCCACGTAGATGAAGCGCACGGTATCGGCGGACTCGACCGGACCACTCCAATAGTAGGAATAGGAGTTGTATCCCCAGGCGGGAATGCCGGGGCCAGCCTGCAGCACCGTGCCGGCGGCATAACGCTGAACCACCTGAACCGAATTGAGGTAGCCCGCCGAGGGCGAAACGCCTGGCACACGCTGCAGGCTTTCGCGGACGTTGGAGTCGGGCAACTTGCCGATGTCTTCGGCGGTGATGGCGTCGGCTTCCACGGAAGCCGGGGCGGCGGCATCGGCTGCCGGCGCGGCCGCGTCGGCGTAGGCCTCCTGCTTCGCCTCCATGGTCGGAGCGTATTGGCCGCGCGCGTTCGCCATGATTCCGTAGCTGGCATCGCTGGGTGCCAGTTGTGGATACAGCGCGTAGCGAATCTGCATCCAGAGGAATGGCAACAGCGCGATGCCCAGCACCACGAAACTCACCGTGCGATAGGCGCTCGCGAACTTCTGGAAGCGCCCCGCGGGCGCGGCACGTGCAATGGCGAGCGCCGCCAGCAGGTTGCCCCACAGCCAGATGAACTCGGGCAACTCCTGGTAGGTGAGCAACAACGCGAGCGCGGCGATCGCCGCCGGTATCAGTCCGCCCGTCCAGTACACGAAGCCCACGATCAGCAGCACGCCGAACACGTTCCACAGGCCCCAGCGCTCCCACCACGCGCCCGGCGCACCGTCGGTGCCGATCGCCGCGATCAGGCGATGGCCGGCTGGCAAATTGAGCGTGCCCGAGACGCGATCGAAGCGGCTGTCCCAGCCGGTCGCCGGCATGGCGCCGCTTCCAGTCTCCTTGCGGGCGACAGTGGTTAGATTGAGCCGCGGCTCGCGCAGCTCCACGCCGGCGCGGCCCTTCTCGCCTTCGGTCACCAGGAGTTGGTCGTTGCCCTGGCGCGCGCTCTGCAGCGCGAACGGCGGCTGCATGTCGAGCCGCCAGTTGCGTCGCATGAGGCCGTTGACCTGATCGACGGCGGTGAAGCCGCGATGGTCGAAATCGAGCCAGATGGCGCGAGACAGCGTGAGCCGGTTGTCGTCGGCATTCGAAAGACCGCGGCTGCGCTCCACCACGGTGAGTTTCGCGGAAGCGTCCATGCGAAATGCCGGGTACTGGCGCCATTCCGCGGGCACGTTGGCCTGCGCGGGATCGATTCCCTCGGCACCTTCCGCGGCGGCGACACGCAGCGAGTCGTTGGGGGCAAAGCTCCACACTTCCTCTTTGGGCCATTTGCCGCTGCTGTTCTCCGGCCGGGACAGCGTCTGAGCCACGTCCGTGCCGCGCGCGTACAGGAATATCTCGTGGCTGCCGGCGCGCAGCTGGACGCGCAACGTTCCGTCGCGTTCGAGGCGAGCCGGCAGGTCGCCCTGCAACGACAGCGGCGTAAAGCCATCAGGCAGCGCGCGGCCCAGCACCTCTTCGCGCGCCTCGCCCGCCACGTTGAGGCGGATGCGCGTCAGTAGATAGGCCGGGATCTCGTCCTGTACCAGCCGGTAGACCTGCACCTCCATGGCGGCGGCCTGCTCGGTGCTGCGGCGCTTGCCCAGCCATACGCCGCCATCGGGACGCTCCGGTTGGGCGACGCGTGACCCATCCACGAACAGGTCGACGATGGCGGTGGCGTCGGGCAGCGCCAGCGACTCGGGGCGCGAGCTCCACTCGAAGCGGCCGGAAAGCGTGTAGCTGCCGGGAGTGAGGCGCAGGTTGGGCGCATCGTCCACGGCCACGACCGCAGCGGGCGCACCGTTGAGCCGCACTTCGCGCGGCCAATTCTCGGAATCGCCGGGCAGCTGGACCCAGCTTTCGGAATAAACCTGCCAGCGCTGGGAGAAGGTGCCGCCACGTGCATCGACGGCCAGCGTCAGGCGCTCCGGCCAGACGCAGCGGAATTCACTTTCATCTATGGGCTCGCCGGGTTCCACGGCCGCGGAAGCCGTGAAAGGACAGCGCCGGAACTCTTCACCGTGCAACACCCAGGCCTGCCATTCGCGCAGTGCTGGTGGGATGCCCTCCTGGGCGTGCGCAGCCCGGAAACAGAAGATAGCGAGCGCGATCAGCCCTGCGCGGATGAGCGTATTCATTCTTGTGCCCTCTACCCCTGGCCGGTCCTCAGTGTAACAACGTCGTTAGACGCTCGTTCGGTCTGGCATCCTTGGCGCCAATGCACAGCGCTGGCGACATACTCGAATACTGGTTTGGGACTGGCGACTGGACGCCGGCGAGGCTCACGGAACGCACCACCTTCTGGTTCGGCGGAGACGGCGCGGCGGCCGCGGCGGCCCGCGACGCGGACATCCGCGCCCGGCTCGAACCCTTGCTCGAGCGCGCATCGCGCGGCGAGTTCGCAGGCTGGGCGTCCAGCCCCAAACGCCGCCTGGCGTTGATCATTCTGTTCGACCAGGTGCCGCGCAACGCTTACCGGGGCACGGCTGCCGCGTTCGCGTTCGATCGTGAAGCATTGGCGCTCGCCGTCGAGGGCCTGCAGCTCGCCGCCGATGCGGCGCTCTATCCCATCGAGCGCATCTTCTTCTATCTACCGCTGGAGCACGCCGAGTCGCTGGAAGCGCAGGATGCGGCCATCGCCGCATTCGAGCGGCTGATCGCCGAAGCGCCCGCTGACCTGCGCGACTACTGCGCGTACACCGCGGACTACGCGCGCAAGCACCGGGACGTCATCGCACAGTTCGGCCGCTTTCCGCACCGGAATGAGATCTTGAATCGGCCGAGCACGTCCGCGGAGATCGAGTGGCTGGCGTCGAAGGGAGAGCGGTTCGGGCAATAGTCTTCAATAGATTTTTCCGAAAAATGTCGCTCCGAGATTCACGCGCGAACAACAGGTACGCAAGCGTGAACACCAGCAGAATCAGGAATGTGTAGTTGGCTAATTCACCCAATTGATCGGCAGCGGTACCCAAGTATTCCGCCGCGGCATGCGAACGGGCATCGCCCTGCGCCTCTGCCCAATATCGGCTTTTGTATTGCAGGTGCCAGCCAAGGGCGGCGTGGTCGGCAGCCTCGCTGTACAGCGCGGTGAGAGCCAGCAGCAACAGCGGCAGGAGAAGCCGCGCGATCCATTCCCTGACGTTGAATGCCATCGCCGAATAAACGCACGGCAGCGCACTTCGGGTCTCAGTCGGCGACGTCGGGCTCCACGAAGCACCAGGCGACTTCGGGAAACTTTGCCTTGATGCGCCGCTCGAGCTCATTGATGGAGTCGACGGCGGCTTCGAGCGTGAGTCCGGCGCGCATTTGCACCTTAAGCGCCAGCATCACGTCCGGGCCCATTTGCAAGGTGATGGCATTGAGCAGCTTTTCTATGTCGGGGCTGGCGGCTACTTCGGTGCGCAGCGCTTCCTGGAGGTCCTCTTCGGCCGAACGCCCGACGATCAGCCCCTTGATACGCACGGCGATGAAGATCGACACGCATATCAGGATCACACCGATGACGATCGACCCCGCGGCATCGAACACCGGGTTGCCGGTGGACGCGGCCAGCGCGACGAATACGAACGCGAGCATCAGGCCCAGCAGCGCGGCCAGATCTTCACCGAGCACCACAACCAGCTCCGCGTTGCGCGTGTGCTTGATCCAGTGGCCCAGCGACTTGCCCTTGCGCAGCTTCTTGATCTCGCGCAGGCAGCCGAGCAGTGATCCGAACTCGAGCCCGATCGACACACCCAACACCACCAGCGCCACCCAGGCCTTGTTGAGCTCCTCGGGCGCGTGCAACTTGTGCCAGCCCTCATAGATCGAAAACAGGCCGCCCATCGAGAACAGCAGCAGGGCGACGATGAAGCTCCAGAAATACGTGATCCTGCCGTATCCCAGCGGGTGCCTGGCATCGGGTGGCTTCTCAGCCTGCTTGATGCCCAGGTACAGCAGCACCTGGTTGCCGCTATCGGCGAAGGAGTGAATCGCCTCGGCCATCATGCTGCCCGAGTTCGTGTAGATAGACGCCGCGAGCTTGGCGAGCGCTATGCCGAGGTTGGCGATGAAGGCATAGAGGATCGCCTTGGCGGAGGAACCGTGGTCGGACATCAGGGCAGCTTCGCGGGCGCGAAATCCGGATCGGAGATCTTCATCTCGGTGACCGGACCGTACTTGGCGGCGGCTTCGCGGATCTTGGCCGCGTCACCGACGAGCACGATCACCAGATCTGCAGGGCGCGGGAAGGCGTCGGCGGTCACCGCGGCGGTTTCGGCCAGGTCCACTCTTGCGAGCGCCGGTCCGTAACCTTCGATGTAGTCCTTGGGTAACCCGTAGAGCTCGAGGTCGGCGAGCGTCACCGCCCAATGCGCAGCGGTTTCGAGCTGCAGCGGGAACTGGCCGAGTACGTATGACCGTGCGGACTCGAGCATGTCCGGCGCAAGCGCGTCGTGTTTCAGTTTTTCGAGCGTCTCGAGTGTGAGATCCAGCGCCTTGGCGGTGTTCTCCGTCTGCGTGAACGAGCGGATCGCGAATTCACCCGGCACCGTGCCGCGCGTGAAGCGCGAGGAGGCGCCATACGAGAGCCCGGATTTGATGCGCAACTCGGTGTTGAGAATGGAAGTGAACCGGCCGCCATACAGCGTGTTCACGAGGTCGAGCGCCGGCCGGCCGCTGTAACGCCTGTCTACTCCGACGTTGCCCAGCCAGAAATAGGTCTGCACCGATCCCGGTGAGTCCACGAGCACGACGCGGCGGCCGGTCACGCGCGGTGCGGGCTTGAGCGCCACCGCGGGCGCCTTGGCTTTCCCCCAGCCGCCGAATGCCGCCGTGAGCGCCTGCTTCATCCACTTCGGATCCAGATCGCCGGCGAACACCAGCGTGGCGCGGTCGGCGCCAAAATTTCCGGCGTGGAAGCTCACGACGTCGCCGTGCGTGATGGCGGCCAGCGTTCGTTCGCTGCCGCCCTGCGGACGGCCATAGGGGTGGCTGCCGAACAACGCGGCGCGCCCGTAGATGCCGACGATCTGCGAGGGATCGGAATCCTTGGCCGACTTGATGAACTCGATATCGCGATCACGGTAGCTCGAGAATTCCTGCGCGTCGAAACGCGGACGCATCAACGCGTCGGCCAGGAGCTCGATCATGAGCGCGCGGTCCCGCGCCAGGAACTGCCCGTTGACCGAGATCGACTCGGAACCGGCAGTAGCGTTGAAGCTGCCACCCACGCCGGCGACGGCATCGGCGAACTCGAACGCATTGCGCTTGCCGGCGCCGCGATCGAGCAGGCCGGCGACCAGCGAAGACACACCGGGCTTGTCGGCGGGATCCGCGAGCACGCCGCCGCGGATGAAGCCGCTGAAGGCGATCAACGGTACGTCTTTTCGTGGCACCAGCACGATGGTCAGGCCGTTCGGCAATACGAAGCGCTGGTTGGCAGGCACCTTGACGCCAACGGCGGCGGTACTGTCGGCGCCGATCGCCGCGCCCGAAAACGCCAGCGCGCCACCCAGCAGCAACGCGGCCACGCGGGCGGCGGCATTTTTCAGCATGTGGCGCTTCATGGCTTCGCCTCCAGCACTCCGACCGTCCGGTGATTTTTCTGCAGCACCAGCGCCGCGGCCTTCTGCACGTCCTCGCGCGTGACCTTGTCGTACGCCGCGGGCGAATCGAACAGCTTCCTGTAGTCGCCCTCGAACACGTCGAAGCTGCCTAACAACAAGGCCTTGCCATTGATGGTGGCTATCTGCTTCCAGAACGCGGCAGCATAGAGGTTCTTCGCACGCGCAAGCTCGGCATCGGTGACGCCCTGCGCCACCACCTGGTCGAGCGCCGCATCCAGCACCTTCTCCACTTCGGCGACGTTGGCGCCCTCGGGCAGCGTGAGTTGCACCCATGACAGGCCCGGATCGAACCCTTCCTGGAACGATCCGTCCACTTCGATGGCGAGCCTCTTCTCTTCCACCAGCAGCCGATGCAGGCGCGAAGCATCTCCTTCGGTGAGGACGGACATGAGCAGATTGATGGCCGGGCCCTGGGGGTCGTTGGCCGCGGGCGACTTGTAGGCGTAGTAAAGCAGCGGCGTCGACGCTTCGCGCTGCACGAACACGCGCTTCTCGCCGAGCTGTTCGGGTTCGACGGTGCGCACCGGCGGCGGCGGCTCCTGCCGGGGGATCGGTTCGAGGTATTTCTTCGCCAGGGCGAAACCCTCTTCGGCGCTGAGGTCGCCCACCATGATCAGCGTGCAGTTGTTAGGCGCGTAATTCGTCTTGAAGAATTTCTGCAGGTCTTCGATCTTCCAGCCCTGGATGTCGGCCGGCCAGCCGACGGTGGGAAACTGGTACGGATGCGCCACGAACGCCGTGGCCTGGACCTGCTCGACCAGGAATCCCGCGTTGTTGTCTTCGACGGAGAGACGCCGTTCCGAGTAGACGACGCCACGTTCACTCTCGACCACCTTCGGGTCGAAGGAAAGATTCGCGAGCCGGTCGGATTCCAGATCGAACACCAGGTCGAGCGCCGTGCGTGGGATCCAGTCCTGGTAGACGGTGACGTTCTCAGAGGTGAACGCGTTGTTGGACCCGCCGCGGGCCTCCATGATCCGGTCGAATTCACCCGGCGTGCGCCTGGCGGTGCCGTTGAACATCATGTGTTCGAAGAAGTGCGCGAGGCCCGTGATACCGGGGACTTCATTGCGACTGCCGACTCGCACCCAGTTGTAGAGCGCAACGTTCGGGATGTCGCGATCGGTCCAGACGATGACTTTCATGCCATTGGCCAGCGTGGTCGCCTGTACCTGGTCCAGGCCTGGCACGCGGACTGGTGCGGTGGGTTTGGTGGCGGCACTGCTCGAGGCGCTGAAGAACAAGACGCAGGCGCAAAGCGCGGGAACGACGAAAGAATTCGGCATGCGGCACACCTCGACGAAGAGTGCGCACTTTATACGGCTCACGGAAAAGAAAAAGCGCCGCAAACGGGGGAAGTCGTTTGCGGCGCCGAAGAAGCGAACACCGGGGAAGAGTTGTTCGCAGTCCTTGTTGAGGACCCTATGAAATAGGGACTACCTCGAAACCTTGACGGCGTGGATCGCAGTGAGCTGGGCCCTCGCGAGTCGCGCGTCGATGGGAGCGAACATCACGCTGCCACCGCGGCGACGCTTGACCAGCATTCCCGCCAGCGCCGGCCGCATGCTCGCGACGCCCTGCGCGTGGGGAAGAATCAGCGTTACTGTGGATCTCGCCATCACGGTGTAGGACAAAGCAACGCCCGTGCCATCCGGGTGCCCCCAATAAAATCAATAACTTGGGATGAGCGCTCGTCCTGACGCGCCGGACGAAGTGACGCCCAGCGTCACCTTGTGACGCAGTTCATGCGCGCGCGAGGTTAGAAGCTGCCGTACTTCTGTTAACGAGGTCCCACTGCAGGCAGTAGATGTTAGGGATGCGGGATAACCGGCACGCAAGGCTTCTTCGCCACCTTGAGACCGCCGCAGATCGCACGTGCCTGCACTTCATCACGCACTTCGGCCTGCAGGCGATAGATCGCTTTTCCCTGCGCCTCGCCAACGACGACGCGTGGCGAGAGACCGTCGAGCAGACCCGCGGAATCAGCCTGCAGCTTTTTCCATTCTTCGTTGGCGCGTTCCGCCGACGAGAACGCGCCGAGCTGGACTCCGTATCCACTGGCCACAGGTGTCGACGCCGGTGTGTCAGGCAGCGATGCCCCTTCGCCCGAGGGCGCGGCCACTGGTGGCGTCGCGCCGGCGGACGATCCCGCGCCTGCGACGGCTGCGGCTGTGTCGGCAGAAGCGAAATTATCGATGCGCACCTGCGCTTCCTTTGCCCACTTGCCGGCCGGATATTGCGCGAGGAATTGCTGGTATGCCTCGAGCGAATCCGTCTGTGCCGCGGCGCGCCAATCCTTTTCCTCGGCGAGCTGCTGCAGTCGCTCACGCGCTGTCGCGACGAGCGTGCTGTCGGGATGTCCCGCGATGAACTGCTCGTACGATTCGGGTGAATCCGCCGCCTGCGCCGAGCGCCAGTCGCTCTTCTCGCGGCTGCAGGCGGCAAGAGCAAGCAATGGGATTGCGAACAACGTCACGAGAGCGCGGGTGGACATGGTTATGATTCCCTGGAACGAACGGTTTATTGTAAACGCAGCCGCCGACCGGAGATGCACATGAGCGAAGAACCGAAGCGCAGACTCGTCGACCGATTGGGCATGTCACCCACTGTCATCGCCGAAAACACCACCGTGGTGGGCGACATCGAGACGCGCGGCCCGCTCATGGTCTCCGGCAATGTGCAGGGCAATGGCACGATCGGCGGCACGCTGAGCGTGGGCAAGAGCGCTCACTGGGTGGGTGACATTTCGGCTCGCCAGGCCGTGCTCGCCGGCAAGGTCACCGGCAGGATCGTGGTAGAAGACAAGCTCGAGATCAGCGCCAGCGCGGTGATCTCCGGGGAGATCGTCGCGAAGATTCTCGCCATCGCCAACGGGGCGCGCATCGAAGGCGAAGTCACCGTGACCAGCGGGAAGCCGATCCTCAAATTCGAAGAGAAACGCGCCGCCGGCTAATTGCAGTTGGCGAGCCCGTCTA
>DASQJS010000319.1:0-3145 GCA_035630995.1 Steroidobacteraceae bacterium
CACGCCCTGCGAGGCATCGACCACCAGCAACGCGCCGTCGCAGGCCGCCAGCGAACGCGACACTTCATATGAGAAGTCCACATGGCCGGGGGTGTCGATGAGGTTCAGCTGGTAGGTCTCGCCGTCCTTCTTCGACTTGTAATAAAGAGTGACCGCCTGCGCCTTGATGGTGATGCCGCGTTCACGCTCGAGCTCCAGTGAATCGAGGACCTGGTCCTGCATTTCGCGGGCTTCGAGGCCACCGCAGATCTGGATGAAGCGGTCCGCCAGCGTGGACTTGCCGTGATCGACGTGCGCGATGATCGAGAAGTTGCGTATGCGTTGCATCAGGGAAGGTCGGCCTGCCGCCGATCTTGCGGAAGAGCGGGATGCTCAATCCAAAGCGCCGGCAAAAATCAGCGCGGGATTATAGCGGCAGGAGGCCGCAGCAGCCTCAAAAGTTCGTTGGAATTCAGCGTGTAATGGCAAATAACGCTGCCATCGAGCAGCAGTACCGGCACTTTGAGGCCGAATTGGCGAATGAGCTCGGCGTCGGAATCGACATCGACCACGCTGACGGGAGGCAGTGCCTGGGTGCGTTCCAGCTCGGCCAGCTCGTGCAGCATCTCGTCACAAAGCCCACAACCCTCGCGGGTGATCACTACGAGACCCGCGGTGACTGAAGGGGCCACTGAAGAGGCCACTGAAACTGACTATTTGCGCTGGGGCGCCAACCCCATGGCTCCAGCGGGCGGCGCCGGGGATTTGGAGGCTTTGACCTGCTTGGCGATGAGTTCGACCGTGGTGGGCGGCACTTCACCCACCGCCGTCACCTGGTGGCCATCGACCACCGTGGAGAAAGCCGAAGAGGAACCCACGCGCGAGGGGCCTTCAGATGGCTTGCTGTCGGGCTTGCGCGGCTCGACGAACACCGACACCGAGGCGATGCCGTCGGTGTAGACGAGATGCTCAACCGGCTCGCTGGAGCCGGGCATGGACTGCGACGAACGCGTGGCGATGCGGAAGCCGGGAGGCAGGCGCATGGCGTCCCACAGTGCGGGTCTGGAATTGGCGGCTACGCGGCGATCGGCGCGAAACCAGCGGTAGGTGGACGCGTCCACCTGCGGCTTGAACATGGAGTCGGAAATGCGCTCGGGCAGATCGATGGTGGAGAACACGATCTGCTCAATGACTTCGCCAGCCTGGTTGCAGAGCTGCGTCTTGAGCGGCATCGAGGTCTTTTCGTCGATCCACAGGCGATAACCGTAGCGATATTGGTCGCGCGGCTGAAGAGCGACCACGCGGGTGTCGCGGCCGAGCAGGCGCTGGCGTTCGCCACCACGGATTTCATAGACCAGCGAATTGTCTTCGTCGATGGAAGGTAAAGCACCGAGCAGCGGACCGTCGGGAGCGCGACGCTCGACCAGGACTTCGCGACGATCGGGGAAATAACAGACGAGCTCGTTGCCTTCGCGAATGAATTCACGGCCCGAGCCATCGAGCGACAGCAGCCGTTCGGACACGTCGCCCCCGCGCACGCGGTGGATGATGCGCAGGGTTTCCACGCGGCCACCGTGCACGTGGGTGAACACGCCGACGTAGTTTTGCGTGGTGAGCGCCTTGTTCATGCGCGCCAGCCATTCCTTGGGTTCGGCGCTGAATGCGACGCCGGTGCTCATCAGCAGCGTGAAAGCGGCGATCCGAGCGACGTTCTTCCGTTGAGCCTTCTTCGTCTGGGAAGGGGCGCAGCTCGAATTGCGGAGCTTCAAATCACGGAGCATCTGCGGCTCCTGCGGCGGCATCGGCATTCGGTTCGGCCGGCGCCGTGGATTCCGGATCAGTGGCTACCAGGCCAAGCAGCGCCATGCGGCGCGACAAGGGCGAAGAATATTCGCTGTGCGCCACCACGTAATTTGCGAGGCGCGCCGGCGGCGCGATGCTGGTGGAAGAACTCGGAACAGGAGTGACGTAGACGTCCGGTTCGCCATTGGAAGGAACAGGCTCGGCCGCGGGCGTCTCGTTGAGCGCAACGGTGGTACCCGTGGCTTCAGGCGCGAGAACGATCGTTTCGGTTACGGGGTTGCTGGCGAGCATCGGGTCCGGACCCGAGTCCGTGCGCAGCCACATGATGGACATGGCGGCGACACCGGCGGCAATGCTGGCGCCAGCGACCGGTCGAGCGAACCGGGCCCAGCGAGGCGTCGCTTTGACAGAGGCGGGAGCGACAACGGCGGTGTGCGTGGATGTGGTGGCAGTGTCGAAAGATCCGTCACCGTAAGTGGGGTCCTGGGCGACCTGCGACTGAACTCGCCAGGCGACGCGGTCGTGCAGGGCCACGCCCCGCTCCGAGCGCAGAGCGGCGCCGATCATGGAAAAACGAGACCACTGTGCCCGCAGTGCTTCATCGCGAGTGAGCCGGCGTGCGAGCAATTCGCATTCGGCGCCCGGCAACTCACCGTCGAACATCGCAGACAGCTGACTGTCGCGTTCCTCGTTCATACCATTTCCTCTGTGCGGCCCAGGCCGCCTTCAAAAACTTCGCGCAGCCGTTTGTCGATGGCCTCGCGCGCTCGAAAAATGCGGGAGCGGACCGTGCCCACCGGACACTCCATGGCTGCCGCGATCTCTTCATAACTCAGCCCATCGAGCTCGCGCAGAACGATGGCCGTCTTGAGTTCTTCAGGCAATCCTTCGATCGCGGAGTTCACGATCTGGCGAATTTCTTCGGTGAGCGCCATGCCTTCCGGCGTGTCGGGGTCCTGAAGCTTGGTTTGCACGCTGTGCGATTCCTCAGGGTCGTTCAGATCCAGGTCGTATGCGATCGGACTGCGATCGCGCGACGCGAGACTGTTCTTGGCGGTGTTGATAGCGATGCGGTACATCCACGTGTAGAAGGCGCTGTCGCCACGGAACTGGGGTAGAGCCCGATACGCCTTGATGAAAGCTTCCTGCGCAATGTCTTCCGCTTCAGCCGGATTGCGAACGTATCGCAACACCAGCTTCACCACTTTGTGCTGGTACTTGCGCACCAGCAGGTCGAACGCGGTTTTGTCACCGCGCTGAACGCGTTTGACGAGAACCAGGTCACTTTCTTCAACCGTCACAGGAGCACCCCGGCTCCTTTCGAGCTGAATAGACCCTGAACGCCCACGAAAGTTTCCTTTTG
>DASQJS010000320.1:0-3553 GCA_035630995.1 Steroidobacteraceae bacterium
GGACTGCAATGGGATCCGTTGCCCTCGGTGTTGCCGAACGGTTTGAGCTGGTGGAGAACCTACGTGCCGAATCAGTCGGGCAACGATGTGTGGGCGCCGGACGTGAAGGTCTACAACGGCCGCACCTACATGTACTACTCGGTGTCCACGTTCGGCTCAAAGGTGTCGCTGATCGGATTGATCTCGGCCTCCAGCATCGCGGCCGGTGACTGGCGCGATGACGGCCTCGTCATCCGCACCACGGCGTCGAATGACTACAACGCCATCGACCCGGATCTCACCATCGACGCCAACGGGGCGCCGTGGCTGTCGTTCGGCTCGTGGAACACAGGCATCAAGCTCACGCGGCTCGGCAGCAACATGAAGCCCACGGGCACGTTGTATTCGATCGCCAGCCGCGGCGGCGGCATCGAGGCGCCGGTCATCGTCCAGCGCAACGGTTATTACTACCTGTTCGTCTCGACGGGTACGTGCTGCCAGGGTGTGAACAGCACCTACCAGATCCGCTATGGGCGCTCGACCAGCATCACCGGCACTTACACCGACAAGAGCGGCGTCAGCATGATGAGCGGCGGCGGCACGCTGCTCGACGGTGGCAACGATCGCTGGAAAGGGCCGGGCGGACAAGACATCGCCGGCACCGGTGTCATCGTGCGCCACGCCTACGACGCGCAGGACAACGGCAACGCGAAGTTGCTGTTCAGCAATCTCAACTGGGATTCCGACGGCTGGCCGCGTTATTGATCACGGTGCCGGGCCGGGAAACCGGGAAAACTTTCCGAACGAATGGAGCGCTAGTCCAGCGAAAGTTTTCCCGGTTTCCCGGCCCGGCACCTAGAATCCCCTCGAGGAAGGGGGTTCGGATGGAAAGCGCGCAGGCCGCACCCGGTGCGGTCGGGAAAGTTGTTATTGCCGGCTGCGGCACCTCGGGATGGGTGGCCGCCATGGCGCTCTCGAGCGCGCAGGTGGCACAGGTGGTGAACGCCCTGCCGATACGCGGCGACTTCATCAAGCACTACTGCGACGCCAGCGAAGGGGCGTGGGGCTGAGCCGCCGGACTCGGGGCAGCCGCCGCTAACCGATGATTCTCTTTCTTCAGATCGCCGTCATTCTGGCGACTTGCCGCCTGTTCGGCTGGATGGTGCGCAAGTGGCTGCGCCAGCCACCGGTCATCGGCGAGATGATCGCAGGCGTGGTGCTCGGACCATCGTTGTTGGGGCTGCTGGCGCCGGAAATTCAGCACGCGCTTTTTCCGGCCGAGTCGAAGCCCATCCTGTACGTAGTGGCGCAGCTCGGTATCGGCCTGTACATGTTCCTGGTCGGGCTCGAGTTTCGCAGCGAAGACTTCCGCACGCATGCGCGCGGCGCGGTGGCCGTGGCGATCACCGGAATCGTCGTGCCATTCCTCATCGCCATCGCCGGCACGCCGTATCTGCTGACCATACCCGGACTCTTCGCGGCGAAAGTGTCGTCGTTCGATGCCACGTTGTTTCTCGGCGCGGCTATTGCCATCACCGCGTTTCCGGTTCTCGCGCGCATCATCCACGAGCGCGGCCTCGGCGATTCGCTGATCGCCACTGTTTCGTTGTCGGCCGCGGCCATCGGCGACGCCATCGCGTGGTGCGTGGTGGCGGTGGTCCTCGCAAGTATCGGTGCTGGTCCGCAGGTGGCGGTGCTGGCGATCGCAGGTGGAGCCATTCTTTCGGCGGCCCTGATTTTTCTCGGACCGCGGCTGTTCGCACCACTCGGCCGGCTAGCGGAACAGGAACGAGATGCAGGCGAGGGCATGAGCACGACACTGCTTGCGGTCGCGCTGGTGCTGTTCACCGTTTCGGCATGGATTGCCGATGTCATCGGATTGCACGCCGTGTTTGGTGGCTTCCTGATCGGCACCGCCATGCCGCGTGGAGTTTTCGCCGAGCGCATCAAGCAGCGTCTCGAGCCGTTCACGCTGGCATTCCTGCTGCCACTGTTCTTCGCGTACTCCGGCCTCAACACGCAACTGACTGTGGTCAATACACCAGGATTGTTCGTCATTGCGCTCGGCGTGCTCGCGGCGTCGATTTTTTCCAAGTTCATCGCGTGCTGGGCGGCGGCGCGACTCTCCGGCCAGGACCATCGCAGCGCCCTCGGAATCGGAGCGCTCATGAACGCCCGCGGTCTCACCGAACTCATCATTCTCAATATCGGACTGGCGGCCGGCATCATTGGTACCGCGCTGTTCTCCATGCTGGTGCTCATGGCAATTGTCACGACACTCATGGCATCGCCCCTTTTCGAAGCGGTTTATGGCCGCGCCGCGCGGAGCCGGGGCGAGTTGCCGCCGCTGAGCAGTCTTCGATAGGCAGAATTTATCGGCCACCCGCTGGGCGGCCGCGGCTCTCCGCCCGTATAAAAGCCCATCCTGGCTACCTGCCGTGTCATTGGTTGGCTCGGCCAGAAGTACCTGAAGCAGCCGCAGGTGGTCTGCGAAATGATCGCCGGTGTGTTGTTAGGCCCTTCGCTGTTTGGCCTGGTGGCGCCCGACATCCAGAAACTGGTGTTCACGCCCGAGAGCTTGGGCGTGCTCTGCGTCGGTGCGCAATTCGGTGTCGGCCTCTACATGTTCCTGGTGGGGTTCGGGTTCCGCACCGATCACTTCTAAGCCAACGTCCACACGGCGCCTTTCTGCGTCGCGATCGGCCCCCCGCTGACTCGAGCGATCAGTCGCGACCCACCTACTCTTTACCCTGTAGGACACGCACCTGCTGGGCGCACGCACTTCGGGAATCTGCGCATTGGCTCCCCTTTCCCGCAACACAGTTTCGCAGATGAGACCCCTGGCACTCATGTATTACGCCGCACGGCCGCTAACGGAGCATGAACCGAAAGACCCTGGGAATAAGCGCTTCCGTTGTTCTCTTCCTTGCCATGCCTGCGGCGCACGCCGAGGAACTCGTCGCGAAGCAATTCACGCTGCGCGGGTTCGGTACTGCCGCCGCAACCACGCAAAACGCGGAGGGCCTCGAGTTTCGCCGCAGCACCGCCCAGCAGCTTGGCGTCGAGGCCAATGAAATCGAGCTGTATACCGATTCGATCGCGGGCGTGCAGGTCAACGCCAAACTGGGCTCGAAGTTCGACGTCGTGTTGCAGGGTTTGACCCGGCAGCACGCCGACGGCGGCTGGAACCCGGAGATGTCGCTGGGGTTCCTGCGTTTCTCTCCCGACGAGTCCTGGGTGTTGCGCGCCGGACGAGTGGGTTATGACATCTATCTACTCGCGGAATCACGGCAGGTCGGCTATTCCTACCTGGCCTTGCGCCCGGCGCCCGAGCTGTACGGCATGATGAGCAGTGACGGAATCGACGGCGGAGACGTCGCGTATACGCACCGCCTGGGGCGTGGGCTGGCGCGCGCCCGCCTGTTTGGCGGCAAGGGTTCCGGCGAGACGGCATTCGCCGATCGGAGCCATGTCGAGAGCGACGCCGACGTGTACGGCGCCTGTTTCGACTACCTGTATCGCGGCTGGACCGCGCGATTGGCGCTGGTGCAATACAGCACCGATGCAGGTCCTG
>DASQJS010000321.1:0-6873 GCA_035630995.1 Steroidobacteraceae bacterium
GTACTTGCGGATGAGCTCGAATTCACCTTGTGGCATGGGGGTTCCCAGGCGCTGCGCGCCATGTCGGAAAACGGCGCCGAGGCGGCGCCGTACATCAATCAACGTTCGTTGGGGCGCAGCTCTTTGGCGGCCGCGTCGAGCACTGCGTTGACGAACTTGTGGCTATCGGTGGCGCCAAAACGCTTGGCCAGGCCGACGGCCTCGTTGATGACCACGCGGTACGGCACATCGGGCGCCGAGCGCAGCTCGTGTGCGCCAACCCACAACACCGCGCGTTCCACCGGATCGAGTTCCGTGGGCTTGCGATCCATCCAGCCGGCGAGCGCCGCATCGAGCGCTTCGCTGCCGCCGCACACATCGGTGACGAGCTGATTGAAATAACCGCGATCGGCCTTGCGCATGTCCTCGTCGGTGGCGAACTCGTTGAGTACGTCCTGCCACGGAGCCGCGTTGAGCTGCCAGCGATACAGCGCCTGCATGGCGAGCTTGCGCGCCACGGCGCGGCGCGCCGAGGCCGGGTTGATGCCAGTGCCCTTCGCCATCAGCGTTTCGCCTTGCTCGACTTCGGGCGCGATTTCCCGCGCGACGCCAGCGGGACCCGCGGCGGCGGCGCGAGTAGCTGGATCATTTCGAGCGCGGCCTCCATCGATTCACGTCCCTTGTTCATGCGATTGAGGTCCGCGCGTTCCTCGGCCTGCGCCTGTGTCTCGGTGGTGAGCACGCCAAATATCACCGGCACACCCGTCGCGAGGCTGGCATCCATCAGGCCACGCGCACATTCGCCGGCCACAAAATCGAAATGCGGCGTGTCGCCGCGGATCACGCAACCGAGTGCGACCACCGCTTCCACCGCACCACTGGCGGCGAACATCTTGGCGGCCAGCGGCAATTCGAAGGCGCCGGGAACCCGTTCAACCAGCAGGCGCGATGCATCTCCGCCATGCGCGACCCAGGCCCGCGTGGCGCCGTCGATGAGCTGATCGACCAGCGGCGCGTTGAAACGGGCAGCGATGATCACGACTCGGCGGCGGCTGGCGTCGAAGGCTTGTGCTGGGGAGAGGGATCCGGTCATGGGCGCGGGAGTATATAGGCCGCCGCTAATCGGCGACGTATCCGGTGATCTCGAGCCCGAAGGCCGAGATGCCCTGCAATTGCTTGGGCGTCGAGAGCACCTGCATGCGTGTGACACCCAGGTCCTTGAGAATCTGCGCACCGATGCCGTAAGTCCGCAGCACCTGGGGCGCCGCGTGGGCTGGCGCGGGATGCCCGGCACGCTGACCCAGCGCACTCACCGCGTCGGCCAGTTCGCGCGGCGTGCTGTGATCGCGCAGCACGATGACGATCCCGACGCCCTCCCTGGCAATGCGTTGCATCGCGTCGCGCAAAGTCCAGGTGCGGCCCGGGTCGCGCACGCCCACGAGGTCCGACAGCGTGTCGATGGGATGTACGCGCACCAGCGGTGGCTTCGACGCATCGAGCGTGCCGCGCACCAGGGCCAGGTGCACGTCGCGATGCACGTGATCTTCGTAGGCTAACAACGTGAACTCACCGAACTCGGTCGCCACCTTCCGCTCGGCAATGCGCTCCACCGAACGCTCCTGCTTCAGCCGGTAGCGGATCAGGTCGGCAATCGTGCCGATCTTGATGCCGTGTTGTTTTGCGAAGCTCTCCAGGTCCGGCCGGCGAGCCATGGTTCCGTCGTCGTTCATGATCTCGACGATGACCGCCGATGGATCGAGCCCGGCGAGCCGCGCGAGATCGCATCCCGCCTCGGTGTGACCGGCGCGCGTCAGTACACCGCCCGGCTGCGCCATGACCGGGAAGATGTGTCCCGGCTGGCGCAGATCTTCGGGGCGCGCATTCGGCTTTACCGCGGCGATGACCGTTTGCGCACGGTCGTGGGCCGAGATGCCGGTGGTGACGCCTTCGGCGGCCTCGATGGACAGCGTGAAGTTGGTGCGGTGTTCCTTGTGCGTATCGCTGACCATGAGCGGCAGCCGCAGCTGGCGGCATCGTTCGGCGGTCAGCGTCAGGCAGATGAGGCCGCGGCCGAAGCGCGCCATGAAGTTGATGTCGTCGGCCCGCACTTTCTGGGCGGCCATCACCAGATCGCCTTCGTTCTCGCGATCCTCGTCATCCATGATCACCACCATGCGCCCGGCGGCGATGTCGGCGAGAATTTCTTCGATGCTGTTGAGCGGTTTCATTTGGTGTCCAGTGAGAGCCGCTCTACGTAGCGTGCCAGCAGGTCGATTTCGAGATTCACGCGCGCACCCGCGGCGAGCGTGCCGAGCGTGGTGACTTCGAGCGTGTGCGGGATGAGGTTGACGGCGAATTTTACGCCGTCCACTTCGTTGACCGTGAGGCTCACGCCATCGAGCGTGACCGAACCCTTGCGCGCGATGTAGCGCGCCAGCGGCCGGGGCGCCGCGAATTCCACACGCAGCGAACGCGCGTCGCCTGCAGTCGCCAGTACATCCGCAACGCCATCGACGTGGCCGGACACCCAGTGACCGCCAAGGCTGTCGCCCGCGCGCAGGGCCGGCTCGAGATTGACACGCGCGCCAGCGGCCTTGGCGCCCATCGTGGTGACGCGCAACGTTTCGCCCGAAACATCGGCATGAAAGCTGGAGACACCGAGCGCCGCCACGGTCAGGCACACCCCATCCACGCAAATGCTGTCACCCGGATTCAGCCGCTCACGCGCGATGGAGCCGAATGACACCTCGATGCGGCGATCTTCGGCGGCGCCCGCTCCCGTGCGAGTTTCGATGCGCTGGATGACGCCGACTTCCTGGATGATCCCCGTGAACATCTATTGTTTGTCCTTGAGCTTCGGCTGCAACCGCAGGCGCAAATCCGGGCCTACGGACTTCGAATCGATCATCACGAACTCGGGTGCCGCCTCGAGCTTTGTGAGTCGCCCGAGAAACGCTACAGGTTTCGCACCCTGGCCCAATAGTTTCGGCGCGACATACAGCAGCCATTCGTCGACGAGACCGGCAGCGAGCAGCGCTCCCGACAGCCGGGGCCCCGCCTCCACCAGCACGTCGTTGACCTCGAGCTCCGCCAGCCGCGCGAAGACCGCCGTGAGGTCGAGGTGCGAGCGCTTCACGCGCATCCGCTCGACGCGCGCATCACCCAGGCGTTCGTCGCCCGTTCCGCCTTTTCGCGTCGCCGTCGGTGCGGCAAAAACCACCACATCGCCGGGCGGCGCGAGAATGCGCGCCGTCTTGCGCAGCGCACGACGCCGATCGAGCACGACGCGCAGCGGCTGGAGCGGTGCGTCGATGCGTACGTCGAGGCGCGGATCGTCGGCCAGCACGGTGGCGGCGCTGGTGAGCACCGCGCCGCTTTGTGCACGCCAGTGCTGAACATCCGCGCGCGCCTCCTCGCTCGTGATCCACTTGCTCCTGCCGTTCGCCAGCGCAACGCGGCCGTCGAGGCTGGCACCGGACTTCAGGCGGATGAATGGCCGCCCGTGACGCATGCGCATCAGGAACCCTGCATTCAGCGCTTCTGATTGCGCGGCTAACAACCCCGACTCGACGATCACGCCCGCCTTCCTGAGCCGCGCCGCACCGGCGCCGTTGACGCGCGGATTCGGATCGCCGACCGCATACACCACGCGCCGAACGCCCGCGGCCAACAGCACGTCGACACACGGGGGCGTGCGACCGTGATGGTTGCAGGGCTCGAGCGTCACATAGGCAGTGGCGCCGCGTGAGCGTTCGCCGGCAGCGCGGATCGCGATGGGCTCGGCGTGCGCCTCGCCCGCGCGCTCGTGCCAGCCTTCACCGACGATTTCCTCATCTCGCGCCAGCACCGCGCCGACGCGCGGATTGGGCTGAGTGCTGTACAGGCCACGTTCCGCGAGCTCGAGCGCGCGGCGCATGGCGGCTTCATCGAATGCGCTGAAACTCATTTGCGCTCCTTGCCGGCTTTCTTTGGCGAGACGTCGCCGGGCAACAGCGACAGCTGGCCTTCACTTGGAACCTTGCCGCGCCGGTGCCTCAGCCGGTCAACCTCTTCGCGAAACGCTTCGACGTCCTGGAAGTGGCGGTATACCGAGGCGTAACGCACATAGGCCACTTCATCGAGCTTGTGCAGTTCTTCCATGACGATTTCGCCGATCTGCCGGGACGTGACTTCGCGCTCGCCGAGACTGCGCAGCTTGCGCGTGATGTGTCCCACGGCGTCTTCCACCGATTCACGGCTTACCGGGCGCTTCTCCAGCGCCTTGTGCAGTCCACCGCGCAGCTTGTTCTCATCGAAAGGAACGCGGCGCTGATCGTTCTTCACCACCAGCGGCATCACCAGCTCAGCGGTTTCGAACGTGGTGAAACGCTCGCCGCAGGCCAGGCACTCGCGGCGCCGGCGAATCTGCGTGCCCTCGGCCGCCAGCCGGGAGTCGTTTACCTTGGTGTCGTCGTGCGCGCAGAAGGGACAGTGCATGGCACGCCCTCGTTAACGGCTTACGGCCCGTAAACCGGATAGCGACGGCAGAGCTCGCCGGCGGAAACACGCGCTTTTTCGATGGCAGCGTCGCTGCCGTTCGCATCGAGAACGTCGGCCACGAGATCCGCGATCTGTTCGAATTCGCGCTCCTTGAAACCGCGCGTGGTGCCGGCGGGCGAGCCGATGCGAATGCCGCTGGTCACCATCGGCGGGCGCGGGTCGTTTGGCACCGCGTTCTTGTTGACGGTGATGTGCGCCTTGCCAAGCGCAGCATCCGCTTCCTTGCCATTGATCGCCTTGTCGGACAGGTCGAGCAGGAACAGGTGATTGTCGGTGCCGCCGGAGACGATCTTGTAGTTGCGCTTCTGGAGGCGCACGGCCGTCGCGCGCGCGTTGGCCACGACCTGTTTCTGGTATTCCTTGAACTCGGGCTGCAGCGCTTCGAGAAACGCCACGGCCTTCGCGGCGATGACGTGCATCAGCGGACCGCCCTGCGTGCCGGGGAACACCAGCGAGTTGAGTTTCTTCGTGATGGCCTCGTTGGCGCGCGCCAGGATCAGGCCACCGCGCGGACCGCGCAGCGTCTTGTGCGTCGTCGTCGTGACGACATCGGCGTACGGAATCGGATCCGGATACAGGCCCGCGGCCACGAGGCCCGCGACGTGCGCCATATCGACGAACAGATAAGCGCCGACCGAATCGGCAATCTCGCGGAATTTCTTGAAATCGAGGTAACGCGAATAGGCGGAGAAGCCCGCAATGATCATCCTGGGTTTTTCGGCCAGTGCCTGAGCCGCGAGCGCGTCGTAGTCGATCTCGCCGTTGTCCGGACGAATGCCGTACTGCACGGCCCGGAAAAGTTTTCCGGAGAAGTTCACCTTGGCGCCGTGCGTGAGATGGCCGCCGTGATCAAGGCTCATGCCGAGGATGGTGTCGCCCGGGTTGATCAACGCGAGGTACGCCGCGGCGTTGGCCTGCGAACCGGAATGCGGTTGCACGTTGGCGTAGTCGGCGCCGAAGAGCTTCTTGGCGCGGTCGATGGCGAGCTGCTCGGCGATATCCACGAACTCGCAACCGCCGTAGTAGCGCTTGCCCGGGTAGCCCTCGGCATATTTGTTGGTGAGTACCGTGCCCTGAGCTTCCAGCACGCGCGGGCTGACGTAGTTTTCCGAGGCGATCAGCTCGATGTGATCTTCCTGGCGCTGGCGTTCGTTCTTGAGGGCGGCATCGAGTTCGGGGTCGAAACCACCGATGGTCATCGCGGTACGGAACATGGAAAAGGCCTCACGGGTCGACTTCCGGGGGCCGCGAATTGTACTGGATGTGCCCAGTTGGTGCCGGGTGAGGAAAGTGGGGAGTCGCTCGCCGATCTGCGACCTACCAATCCCAGCGTTGGCGACTCCCCACTTTCCTCACCCGGCACCCACCGGAGCATCGACGAATCCCTGCACGACCGCCGTCCAGGCCTGGGCGAGATTGATGCGGTTATAGCCGCCGCCCCCGGTTCCGAGCACTCGACCGTGTCCCAGCTCTTCCGCCAGCGCTGCCAGGTCCCGCGCCGCCCGGCCATGCGCGTCGGCAGTGAATCGCATGTGGGTGATGGGGTCGCCTTCGACGCTGTCGGCTCCGGCCTGGAGCAGGATGAACTCGGGCTCGAACTTGCGCAGATGCGCGATCACGCGCGGCCACTCGGCGGCAAAGACTGAATTGTCCGAACCCGGTGGTACAGGAATGTTGAGCTTGGTGCCCGCGGCCGCGCCGCGCCCGATTTCGTCTTTGCTACCCGTGCCGGGGTACAGGTGACGGCCGTCTTCGTGGATGTCGGCGAAGATCACATTCGGGTCGTCCTCGAAGCCGTAGTACACACCGTCGCCGTGGTGAGCGTCGATATCCACGTAAGCAATGCGTTCAAGACCCTTCCGGCGCAGCATTTCTATAGCCACGCCGCAGTCGTTGAAAACGCAGAACCCCGCGGCCCCACCTCGCGCCGCGTGATGCAACCCGGCGATGGGAATGAACGCGCGCCGCGCCGCGCCACGCATGATCTGCTCGGCGGCGAGCAAAGTGCCGCCCGCGACATCCGCGGCGGCTTCATAGACGCCGCGCCAGGCCGGCGTATCGCCCCCGTCGAGGTAACCGTCACCAGTGCGCGAGCGTTCGGCGACCAGGTCGAGGTACTGCGGGGTATGAAAGGATTGCAATTCCTCGCGCGTGGCCGCGCGCGTCTCCATGATCTGCACGCGCTTGTCCAGCCCTCGTGCGACCAGCTCGGCGAGAAAAGCGGCGTGACGGTCCGGACCGAAAGGGTGGCCGTCGCCAAAGCCATACCGCGCCAGGCGCTCGCCCGCGATCAGTAAAACCGATGGCGCCCGCACAGATGAGGCTGCAGTGGACAGTCTTCTCTCCCCTTGGTAC
>DASQJS010000322.1:0-4947 GCA_035630995.1 Steroidobacteraceae bacterium
ATCTGTCTGCGTCCGTCGACGTCCCGTCGTGAGCGGTCGAATCATCGCGTCGTCCGCCACCCGCGTAATTGTCGTGGTCGGCACTCTCGTCGCGACGATCTGGCGGCTTTCTCGCCCGCACGAACAGGGATGCGAGCGCAGGTAGCAACAGGATGGCCCCCAGCATGTTCACGAAGAACATGAAGGTCAGCATGATGCCGATATCCGCCTGGAACTGCAGCGGCGAGAACACCCAGGTGACCACGCCGATGGCGAGCGTGATGCCGGTGAAGATGATGCTCGCGCCTGTCACGCGCATGGTCTTCTCGAACGCCTGGTGCACGGTGTCTCCGGCGTGCAGGTATTCCTGCATGCGGCTCCACAGGTAGATGCCGTAGTCCACGCCGATGCCAGCGCCGAGCGCCACCATGGGCAGCGTGTTGACCTTGAGGCCGATGCCGACGATGGCCATTACCGCGTACACCAGGATGGAGACGAGCGCGAGCGGCAGGAACACCAGCACCGTGCCCAGCAAGCTGCGGAACGTGAGCAGGCACATGAGGATGACCGCGGCGAAGACCCAGCCGAGGATGGGATATTCCTTGGCTTCCACTTCCTCGTTGGTGGCAGCCATGACGCCGACGTTACCCGTGGCGAGATTGAAGGTTGCGCCCGGCATGGGGTTGAGCGTGCGCCACTCCTTGACGGCGCTCACCACGCGCTCGATGGTCGCGGCCTTGTGATCGCGCAGGAACAGCATCACGGGAATCACGTTGCAGTCCGCGTTCAGGAGGCCCGTGCTGGTCTCGATGTAACGCGTCGATTGCGTGAGCTGGTTGGGCTCGCGCGGGATGTTGCGCCACTTGAGACTGCCCTCGTTCCAGCCGGCGATGGCGATCTTGGCGACGATGGGCAGCGCCATCACCTCCTGCACGCCATCCACGTTGCGCATCTTCCACGCGAAGGTGTCGATGGCCGTCATGAGCTCGTGGCTGGTGCAGGCCGGCTCCTTCGTCTCCACGATCACCGTGAGGATGTCGACGCCGATCGAGAACTTGGAGGTGATGATGTTGCTGTCGCGGTTGTAACGCGAGTCGGCGCGCAGTTCCGGCACGCCCGACTGAGTATCGCCGATGGGGGTTTCGCGACCCTTCCAGACTCCGAAGATGCCTAACAACACGGCGATGCCGATGATGACGGCCGCGGGCTTGCGTTCGGTGATGCGCGCCAGCCGGGCCCAGTGCACGGTTAGCTTGGCCTGCCGCAGTTCGACGCGTTGCTTGTACTTGTCGTCCCACCTTACCCACGACACCATCACCGGCAGCAGGATGAGATCGGTGAGAATGACGATGGCGACGCCGATGCTGGCGGTGACCGCCATTTCCTGCACTACCTGTACGGGAATCAGCAGAATCGTGATGAAGCCGACGAGGTCGGCGAGAAGCGCGATGATGGCCGGCATCAGCAATTGCCGGAACGTCTGGCGCGCCGCGTCCATGCTGCTCAGGCCCGCGACCGCCGCTTCCTTGACGGCACTTATCTTCTGCACGCCATGCGACACGCCGATGGCGAAGATCAGGAACGGCACGAGCAGCCCCAGGGGGTCTATGCCATAGCCCAGCAGCACCAGCGTGCCGAGCTGCCACGTCACCGCCACGATGGAGCAGACGATCGGCACAAACGCCACTTTCAGCGACTGCACGTAGTACCAGACGGCCAGCAGCGTGAGCAGGATGGTGACGATGGCGAACACGATGACCGACATCGCGCCGTCGGCGATGTCACCTACCACCTTGGCGAAGCCGATCATGTGCACGTCGATGCCGCCGCCCTGGGCCTGCACCAACACGTCGTTGTTCTGGATCTTGTCGCGCACGCGGCTTTCGAGATCGCGGGCCACCTCGATGGGGTCGATGGGTTTGCCGGTGGCGTCCTTCTCCAGGACGATCGCCGACACCAGCGCGCCGGAGAAGTCGTTGGCCACGAGGCGGCCGCGGATGCCGGCCTTCAGGATGTTCTCGCGCACCTTCGCCAGCGCTTCGGGCGTGGGTACGAACTCCGAGTCGACTACGTTGCCGGCCTCGATGCCCTCCTCGACGACTTCCATGTAACGCACGTTGGGCGTGAACAGCGACTGCACGCGGCTGCGGTCGATGCCGTCCATGACCAGCACTTCGTCGGTGGCCTTCTTGAGCGCGTCGAAGAACCCGGGCGTGAACATGTTGCCGTCGCGCGCAACCAGCGCGATCAGCACGCGGTTGGCGCCGCCGAACTCCGCCTGGTGCTTCACGAAGGTCTGCATGTACTCGTGCTTGAGCGGCAGCTGCTTGGTGAACGAGGCGTCTATGTGCAGCCCGCGTACCGCGACCGCGGCCAGGCCCACGGTCAGCAGCACGAACGCCGCGACGATGGCGACGCGATTGCCGAAGATCAGCTTCTCGAGCGTGGCGGAAACCTTCGAATCGCCTGCCATGCTAACTACCTTCACCCACGCGGATGGTGCGCACGCCGCCCTCGCCCGCGACGATGACCGTGCCCGCGGGCCCCGGCAGCAGCGCCGACATGCCCTTGCGATCGTCCTGCTGCGTGAGCTTGAAAGTCTCTCCGGCGTCCGCCGACACCAGCAGCACGCCGGCGAGCCCGCCGATGACCACGCGCAGGTCGTTGATGGCGATGCCGTCGGTCAGCATGGCAGTGGTGTGGGACTCGAGCTCATGCCAGGTCTCACCCGCATCGGCCGAGCGGAACAGGTGGCCGCGAAGGCCGAATGCCAGCAGGCCTTCGCCGCGGATCGGCACCAGCCCGAAAAAGCTTCCTTGGTATGGCGAGGGCAAAGCTCGCCAGCTCGCGCCGCGGTCGTCCGAGCGATAGAGCTTCCCGCCCTCGGCCGCCACGTACAGCCGGTTGCCGACCCCCACGATGCGATTGAGATGGTAGTCAGGCGGCGGTTCATCTTCATTCGCGGGCTGCGTCGGCGGAGCCGAGAACCTGGCGCTGGACCAGTGGCGGCCGCCGTCGTTGGTGGTGAAGTAGGCGCCGTACGCGCCAACGGCAATGCCACTGACGCGGTTGGCGAACCACAGGTCCAGCAGAGGCTGCTGTGCTTCGGGCGCGAAATGCGAGCGGGTCCAGTTTTCACCGCCATCGGCGGTGTTGAGGATGGTCTCGTCGTGCCCGACGGCCCAGCCGTACTCTGCATCGACGAAGAAGACCGCCGTGAGAAGCACGCGCGTGGGCACGCTCTTCGCCTGGCGCCAGGTGGCGCCGTGGTCATCGGACAGCATCACGTGGCCGCGCTCACCCACGGCGACGAGCCGTTGGCCGGCGACCGCCAGATCGAGCAGCAGCGAACTCGACGCCAGCGGTTCGATTTCCGCCGGCCTGTTGGCTCCATCGTTGGGATCCAGCTGCGCTTGCGTGATGCCTGGGGCAATGCCGGCCACAGCCAGCGTCGCGACCAGCGCGAGGCTCATCCGATGCCTCATCCGCAACTCCCGTAGTTCTTCTGTATCTCTGAAACTAAACGGGCCGGGTGATGTTGATCAACCGGCCCGTTAATCGCGTTTGCTAACTAAACCTTCAGCGGACGCCGCGACGCTGCAGGGCTGCCGGCTGGTAGTCGGCAATGGTGCGCTTCTGTGAGAAGTCGCGGCTGCGCGGTTCTTCGTTGTCGAGGCCGAGAGCGAGATAACGGCCGTTGGAGAGGTCATACACCGTCTCGAGCGCAGTCCACAGCGCCGGCACGTCGTAGTACTGCATGACGTGGCCTTCCTGCACGCGATAGAGCTGGCCGCGGCTGTCGTAGCAGTCGACCGCGACGATGTGCCAGCTGTCTTCGTCCACGTACAGCGTACGGCGGCTGTAGAGGTGGCTCTGTCCGGCCTTCAGCTTCGAATCCACCACCCACACGCGATGCAGTTCATAACGCGCCACGTCGGGGTTGATGTGGTTCTTCTTGAGGATATCGGTGTACTTGAGCGTGTTTAAATTCAGCTTGTACGCGTTGTACGGCACGAGCATTTCTTTCTTGCCGACCAGCGTCCAGTCGTAGCGCTGCGGGCTGCCGTTGTACAAGTCGAACTGGTCGGAGGTGCGCAGCGCATCCGAGTTCGTGCCCGGGTTGTCGAAGGCGACGTTCGGCGCGCGACGGACGCGGCGCTGACCGGCGTTGTAAACCCAGGCGCGGCGATTCTCGAGCGACTGATCGAGCGTCTCCTGCACCAGCAGCACTTCACCGGCGAGGCGCGCCGGCGCGATGGTTTCCTGGATGAAGTAGACGATGGTGTTGTCGAGGTTCTCCGACTTCGCACCGGGCAGGCTGTAAGCCGCCATGGTGTCGTCCCTGAACTTGACCATGGTGAAGGCGCCGCTCGCCGTCACCGGCGCCTGACCGATCTGGCGGACGATGACGTCACCGCGATAACGCAGCACGTGGTTCCAGAACACTTCCACGCCTTCCTTCGGGATGGCGAAGGGGATGCCCTCGCCCGCGTTCGTGACACCGTTGCCGCCCTTGGCGAGCTGCGCGGTGGTGGCGATGCGCTTGGTGGCGTCGTAGATGCGTTGCGGAGCGGCAGCGCTTCGATGCGTGGGATACACGTTCATCTTGAACGTGGAGCCGTACGTCTGAAACATCTTCTTGTGACCTTCGGTCAGCTTGCCCGCGTACTGAGCCATGTTCGCCGACGTCACCGTGTACACCGGTTTGTCGTTGGCGTACGGATCAGGATGGTGCTGGCCGGGGCGGAAGTTGGCGAAACCCGCCTGCGCGGCGGACGTAAGCCCGCCGTCCCACGCGGGGATGGTGCCGTCGGCGTTACCCGCCTTCACGCCGCCAAGCGGCGTGAGCTCGGCACCGAGCTTCGCGGCGTCGGCCGCCGACACAGCAGCCACGGCCGAAGACGCACCAATCGCGATGCCAGCTATCGTCGCCACCATGGCAAGAACATGTTTTTTCAGCATGGAGAT
>DASQJS010000323.1:0-21487 GCA_035630995.1 Steroidobacteraceae bacterium
CCGCGGCTGCTCGAGCTCGAAGCGGCACTGCGCGCGGTCAGCACCGACGATCTCAGTCCGCGCGCGGCGCTCGACCTGGTCTACAAGCTGCGAGCACTTCTGGGTCCGGCAACCTAAGCCCTAAGGGCACAGAGCCAAGGGTTCGATCGCGAACTTCGTCATCTAACTAGTGTGACGCACTACGCGGCGCGAAGATTCGCCGCACTTATGGCATGAAGACCCTTGCTACCCTGCTCCACGCCCGGGATCCAACCGCGCGCACGCACTGCCGCGGTCACTCGAACCCAAGGATCCTTCCATGAAAATCCGTCAATTGTCGTTTGCCAGTGTGTCGCTGGCAGCGTTTGCCCTGTTCAGTTCCGGCGCGCAGGCACAGGCGTTCGACTGCGTCGACGTCGGGGGCGGATCTATCCAATGCGGACCCTACTCTTATGCGCAATACGGCTACAGCACGGCCGTGGGTGAAAGCGCGGCCGCGTACGGCTACTACAGCACTTCGGTCGGCCAGAACGCCCAGGCAAACGGCTCTCAAAGCACGGCGATCGGCCAGAACGCCCAAGCCGCCTCGCAAAGCACGGCGATCGGCCAGCAGTCTGCCGCGTACGGTTACGAATCGTTGGCCCTGGGCGTGAACTCACTGGCGCAATACAACTACAGCATCGCAATCGGCAGCTCCGCACAGACATACGGCGACCAGGCCACTGCGGTCGGCAGCCATTCGTATTCATCGAACTCGTTGGCACTTGCGGCCGGCTGGTCCGCGTATGCGACAGGCTTCGCGAGCACCGCGATCGGCAGCAACTCTGAGGCCAGCAACTCGTTCGGCACAGCGCTTGGCTTCCTCAGCTACGTGGACGGAGTGAACTCCACCGCGTTGGGTACGAACAGCACCGTGTACGGCGGTAATAGCACCGCAGTCGGACAAGGTAGTTCGACATACACAGACAACAGCACCGCGCTCGGTTCCAATGCCTCGGTCACGGCCTTCGGCGCAGTGGCGATCGGCAACGGCTCGTTGGCGGATCAGGCCAACACCGTGAGCGTGGGCACGTTGGGCAACGAGCGGCGCATCGTCAACGTTGCTGCGCCCACGAGCGCGACCGACGCCGCGAATGGCGCGTACGTGGACGCTGCTCAAAGCAACGCGCAAGACTTCGCGACTACCGCCGCGGGCACTGCTCAAACGAACGCGCAGACCTTCGCTACCGCTGCCGCCGGCACTGCTCAAACGAACGCGCAGACCTTCGCTACCGCCGCCGCAGGCACCGCTCAAACAAATGCGCAGACCTTCGCGACCACAGCCGCGGGCACCGCGCAGAGCAACGCGCAGGCTTTCGCTACCACGGCGGCGAATGCCGCCCAAACGAACGCGCAGAGTTTCGCGACGGCGGCCGCGGGCACCGCGCAAACGAACGCGCAGTCTTTCGCGACCATCGCCGCCAACACGGCGGGATCGGCGGCGCAGGCCGGCGCGCAGACCTACGCTAACAACCTCGTTACCGGCGGCGGCACTGCCGCGAGCGTCGCGAGTGTCAACGTGAACAACGGCGGCATCGCGAATGCCGGCACGATCGGTGGAGTCACCGCGGCAACCGCCAGCGACCAGGCAGTGAACTTCGCGCAGCTGCAAGCGGTATTCAGCCAGCTGGTGCAGAGCGGCCTGTGCCGCATCGAAGGCGCGACGGTGACCTGTGGCACGACAGGGGCTGACAATGCCCTGACCGCCGGTACGAACTCGAGCGTCGGCGCAGGTGCCGAAAATGCCATCGCACTCGGCACGAACTCCAGCGCGCAAAGTGCGGGCTCTATCGCGATGGGTCACGGCGCAACCGCCGTGCAGTCGAACTCGGTGGCCATCGGCGCGGGCGCCTATGCGCAATCGTCGGTGGCGGTGGGCACGGGCGCCCAGGCCACGGGCACCAACACGACCGCGCTCGGCGACAATGCCAACGCGGCGGGAAATTTCGCCGTGGCCGTGGGCAACAATGCCGCCGCCGCGCATGACAATTCCGTCGCGCTCGGCAATGGCTCGACCACCAGCGCGGCGAACACGGTGTCCGTCGGTTCGGCCGGCAGCGAGCGCCGGGTCACCAACGTGGCCGCCGGCTCCGGCGGCACGGATGCGATCAACCTCAACCAGCTCAACGCGGCACTCAATGCCGTGAGCGGTGGATTGAGCGCGGGGCAGGCCTACGTGGATCAACGCTTCGCCGCCGCGAACTCGTATACCGACACGCAGGTGGGTTATGCGCGCGCGTTCGCCGCCCGCGGCATCGCCGCGAGCTCGGCGATTCCCAATATCGCTCCGTCCACGGTGGGCAAGACAGCCATGGGTCTGGGCACGGGCCACTACGACGGCGAGACGGCTGTCGGCCTGTCGGTGGCGCACTCCTTTGCCGAGAACTTCAATCTTTCCGGTGGCGTCGCCAGGGTCAGCGGCGGCAAAAACGTCGCGCGCATGGCCGTCGGAATCGAGTTCTAGCGCAGGCGCTGCTCGGCTAGGTGGGCAGATCGAGCCTGCGCAAGACTTCTTTGAACCGGGGTTCCGTGCGCAGCGGCGCGAGGAAGGTGTTTGCCTTCACCCAGGGAATCCAGTCGCGGCGGATTTCGTAGCCGTACTCGACCCACTTCAACGCGCGCTCGTGGTCGCCGAGCGCGGTGTACACCTCCGCGAGTCCCCAGGCATCGGGAAACTCAGCGCGTTCGAGGCGTTCGGCGAGCACGCGGGCTTCATCCTTGCGACCGACCAGGGCCAGGCCTTGCGGAAGTCCCCACGACCAGCGTGGGCTCGCGTCAGCGGCCTTTTGAAAGGCCGCCAGCGCCTCTTCGTGCCGGCCGAGCCGGATCAAAGTCTGCCCAAGCACATGGTTCGCGCAGGGGTAGTCAGCATGCGCGTCGAGCACCCGGCGCAGTTCGGTTTCGGCCGGCGCGTACTCGTCATGAAGCAGGTACAGCCAGGCGTGCCAACACCCCCAAAGCGGATCGTTTGGGTCGAGCTCTGCGGCAAGTTTCGCCTCCGCAATCGCGCCCGGCCAGTCGTCGTGCAACATGCGAAACCAGCCGTAGTGCGCGTGTGTCGCGGCAGCATTGGGATTGAGCTCGAAAACTTTGCGAAATGATTGTTCGGCCGCGGGCCAATCCCAATGGAAGTAGAGCCGCATCTCGGCCAGCGCCTGGTGCGCTTCGGCGAGGTTTTCATCCAGGCCCACGGCCTGCAGCGCGTACGCCGTGGCGCGCGGGTACAACGACTTCGCTGCGCCCGGCGCGTGGGCGCGCCGGGCATACGCCGACGCAAGGCGCGCATAGGCCAGGGCGTTGGCGGGATCGATTTCAGTGGCCTTCTGCAGCAACCCGATGCCCGCCTCGAATTCGGCGGGTGATTTTTCGAGCAACTGCATTCCTTTCAGATACAAGTCGTAACTTTCGACGTTGATTGGCCGTGTCGACGCCATGCGCGAGTGTTCCAGAGGCGACAGTTTGACTTTCACGGCCTCCGCCACCGCACGCGCCACGCGGCTCTGCAGGTTCAGCACATCACGAACGTCACCCTCGTATTGCTCCGCCCACAGGTGGTTGTCATCGGAGTCGAGCAACTGCACGGTGATGCGAACGCGGTCATCGGCACGCAGCACCGAGCCTTCCATGACCAGATCCACACCCAGCTCCCCGGCGATCGTCGACAGACTCTTGCCGGTGTCGCGGTATGGCAGCGTCGAGGTGCGCGAAATCACCTTGATGGCGCTGGCTCTCGACAGATCGGTGATCAACGCGTCGTGCATGCCTGCGGCGAAGTATTCCTCGGTGTTGCCAGTGGACAGGTCATCCAGCGGCAGCACGGCGAGCGCGATGCGCTGCGGCACAACGGAATCTGTCGCCACTGAACGAGATGCCGGCGCGCCATCGCGCAGGACCATCACCGCAATCACCACGGCTGCGAGAACGACCGCAATCGCGATCGGCCATGCGCGCTTGCGCATTGCGGGCGCGGCAACGGTGGCGGGTGTGGGGCGCGTGATGGGCTCCACGTCCGCGGTGATGCGATATCCGTGGCCACGGACCAGCGCGATATACCGCGATTGCCGGCTATCGTCGCCAAGCGCCTCGCGCACCAGCTCGACGCGCTTGGCGATGGTTTCGTCGTTGACGACCCGGCCGGTCCAGACCTTTTCCATGAGCTCGCCGCTGCTCACCGCGTTCGGCGCGCGCCGTACCAGCGCCAGCAGCAGATCGAAAGACAGGGGTGGCAGCTGCAACAGGCTGCCATCGCGGCTGACCTGCCGCGTTCCTACATCGATGAATACATCCCCGACGCGGTAACCGCCCGGTTCCGGGTTTGTCCCTGACATCTTTTCTCCCCGAAAGGGAGTGTTTGTGCCGTCGATACTAGTGACTTCGCGCGGCCTTCGCGAATTCTTCGAGAACATTTCGCCCCGTCTTCAGGCAGTTAGGCGACCACGGTTGCCACAGTTCGCCCCGACGAACCCACAACCGCAACCCGCTCGAGGAGAATCCGATGAAGACGCTCACCATTGCTCTCGCAACCGCCATGCTGCTCAGCACCACCGCATGGGCCGGCGATGCTCCCGAAGAATGCAGCAACCGCATGCTCGTCGGCCGCTGGATGTTTGCCACCGATGTGGGCGAACAGACCTTCTTTCCTGGCGGCGACATCACCGCCATCGGCATCTTTCGCGTGGACCGCGCCGGCAACCTGAAGGGCAAGTTCGACGCCACCATCGCGAACTTCGGTTTCCTTCCCGGCGTGGAATTCAATGGCACGGTCACCGTGAATCCGGATTGCACCGGGACCCTGACTTTCACCACCAGCCGCGGCACCACCCGCACCGACAGCATCGTCGTGCTCGGATACGGTCACGTTCGTGGCATGTCGCAGGACGTCGCGTTCCTGTGGACCTACGACATGCGCCGCCTGTGAGGCAGCCCGGGGCGTGCACGCAGACAACTGCGTGCCGCCTACTTCGCCGCGAAGTCCCTGAGGTCGGCGCGCTGGATGGCAGCGGCCATCAACTCGGGAAAGCGGTCCGGCGTACACGCGAACGCGGGGATGCCAATGGTGGCGAGCTGCGCGGCGAGGTCGGCGTTGTAGTGCGGCGCGCCCTCGTCCGACAGCGCCAGCAGCGTGACGAATTGCACGCCGGACGCGGCAAGGGTGGCGGCGCGCTTCATGAATTCGGTCTCGACGCCGCCTTCGAACAGATCGCTGATCAGCACGAAGATCGTCTCGTGCGGCGCACGAACCAGCTGCTGGCAATAGGCGACAGCGCGATTGATGTCCGTGCCGCCGCCGAGTCGCGTGGAAAACAGCAGATCGATGGGATCATCGAGCTCGTCGGTGAGATCCACGATGGCGGTATCGAACACAACCAGCGAAGTGGAGACGGCCGGCAGCGTCGCGAGCACCGCACCAAAGATGGCCGAATACACCACGCTCGCCGCCATCGAACCGCTCTGGTCGATGCACAGGATCACGTGACGCATCGACTGACGGCGCCGCCCGAAACCGATGCGCGTTTCGGGAATGATGCTCTGGTATTCGGGCTGGAAGTGCTTGAGATTGGCTCGAATGGTGCGTGGCCAGTCGATGTCGGCATGGCGCGGGCGGCGGTTGCGCGCCGCGCGGTTCAGCGCTCCGATCACGGCCTGCCGCGTGGGTTCGGCGAGTTTCGCCACCAGAGCATCGACTACTTTCTTCACCACGGCCCGCGCAGTCTCGCGCGTCTTCGCGGGAATCGAACCCGACAGCGCGATCAGATCGGCCACCAGGTGCACATCTGGCTCGAGCGACTCGAGCATCTCCGGCTCCATGAGCAGGCGCTTCATATCGAGCCGCTCGATGGCATCGCGCTGCATGACCTGCACGACGCTGGCCGGGAAATATTCGCGGATGTCGCCGAGCCAGCGTGCGACGCTCGGCGCGGAACTGCCAAGCCCGCCGCGCCGGTCGGAGTCGTAGAGCGCGTTCAACGCCTTGTCCATCTGCAATTCCGCGGCGTCGAGCGAATAGCCGGTGCCGTCCGCGGCATCTCCGCCGAGCACGAGGCGCCAGCGGCGCGCGGTTTGCTGCTCGTCGCTCACGTTTTCTCTCCGAGGTTCCAGATGCATTTCAGAACCGGCAGCACGGCTCGCGCCGCCTCGAGATCGAATTCCCCGTCGACGGCCACCACGCGCGCGGCGGCGGTGGCGGGCTTGAGCCGCTCGCCGATCTGGCGCCGCTCGGCGGGCGGAAACTGCGAGAACGTCCGCCGCAGCAGCGGCAGCACCTGCATGAAGTGGGTCTCGCCGATTCCCCGCAGCCACGAGTTCAGCAGCCCGAGTAGTTTGTCGTCGTGGATCAGCAGCGCGCCGCTGCCGGAGAGAAAGCCTTCGGTCCAACCGGCCGCTTCCGCGGGCGGGCTGCCGGGCGAGAGCGACAGCGCGAAGGATTTTTCGAGCAAGTCAAATTCGATGACATGCGCGTCGTACAGCAGCCGCACCGCATACCCGGCGATGCGGCGGTGCGCGGCGTCGTTGCGGGAGATTTTCAACAGTGACTCGCGCCAGCCGGTGAGGTATTCCTCGTTCGCGAGATTGGCGAGCGCAGCATCGGCCTGCACCATGTGCTGATGCAGGAACTGCGCGGCATCGTCGTCGATGCCCACGGCCGCGGGCGGCATCGCGACGAACACGCGCGGCACCAGTCCGTGCAGAATCTGCGCCACCAGCGACACATCGGTTTCACGCACGTTGCCGTAACGCTGCACGGCCACCAGCGGAGGCAGCGCTTCCAGCAGCTGGTGCACGTCCGCTGCCAGTGCGGCGCGATTCTCGATGGCCGCCACGAGCGCGCCGATGGCGGCCGCAAGGTCCGCGAACAGCGCATCTTCCAGCAGTGCGATGAGCGCCTTGAGCGCGACGTCTTCGCCCGCACAACGCTCCGCGACCAGGTTGGCCGCGGCCTGCGCCACGGTGTGGCCATGCCGGCTTGCTTCAATTAACGATATGGCGAACTCGGGTTTCCACGCCAGCTTCCACAACTCGTGGAACGTTCCTCGGCCGCCCGCGTGCGCCGCGGGCTCGCCCCATCCCACGCCTAACAATCGCAACCGGCGCAGCAGATGACTGCGCTCGCGATCGAAAGCTTCGCGCAGATCGAGGTCGAGCGTCTTTTCTTCCGCCTTCGGCGGCAGCCGCAGGCGCTTCTGCAGGGCCGCCAGGTCCTTCGCGAGTGGCGCGGCTGGAAATTCCTCGGGAACCTTGCCGAGGCGGTCACCGAAATGCCAGCGGCGCTCGATGATGCGCAGGTTCAGCGCCTGGCCGTTGCCGAGCACCGAGATCGCCGCGTCGTTGTATTCGGGCAGGGACGGCACGGAACGCCCGCGCACGGACGCGAGCGCCTCGGCCAGGCGGCAGGCTTCGATGACGTGCGCCGAGGAAATCGGCACGTCCTCGTCGCGAAGCAGGCGTGCGGCGCGCGTCAGCCAGTGCGCGCCCAATGCCTTGCGCTGCTCCCACAGCAACTCGTACCAGACAGGCGACTCGATGCCCGCACCGTAGCCGGAACGATAGGACAATCTTTCGTACGACCACGGTACCCAGGCGGCTGCCGTGGCCGTCTTCGCCAGGCCCTTGAGCAAGGCGTCATCGGATTTTGCGCTCGGCATCTCGGCGAGTGCCGGTGTATGCCAGGCGCCGCAGACTACCGCGATGCGTTCGAATCCTTCCGCGGTGGCGGCTCGAATGCACTTGCGCATGTGCGCCTCGCGCCGCTGCTCTTCGAGCGGTATGGGCTCGTCGAGCGCCGTGCGCAGCGCGCCCATCATCTCGTGCACCGCCTTGAACACCTCGATGTCGTGACCTTCACGCGATTCCACGAGCTGGTCCCACCAGCGCTCGGTATCGCCGTGCCCGGCGGCCAGCGCCATTGGTGCGAGCGGGTCGCCGCGCGCGGCAGCCGCGGGGACGTCCTCAGCGTCTTCGTCTTCACCAAAGCGCAGCGACTGCGGCAGGTCGATGAAGCGCACCGGTACCGACTGGGCCAGGCCATAGCGAATGGCCTGCCACTCGGGCGAGAAACCCGCGAAGGGATACAACACGGCGGCACGCGGCCGGTCCGGTAGATAGATGAGCAGCGCCACCGGGGGTTCGAGCCCGGCATGCGCGGCGAGCGGGAGCAGTTCGTTGGCGTCCGGGGGACCTTCGATGAGGATGACGTCGGGCCGCACCGTCTGCAGCGCGCGCACCAGGCTGCGGGCGGAGCCCGGCCCGTGGTGGCGAATGCCGAAGAAATGCAGCTCGGTCATTGGTCAGAGCTGGTCGCGGCAGGCGCGGTAGAGATCCTTCCAGCCGTCGCGTTCCTTGACCACCGTCTCCAGATATTCGCGCCAGATCACGCCGTCCTGCGCCGGATCCTTGATGATCGCGCCGATCAGGCCCGACGCCACGTCATGTGCTTTCAGGCTTCCATCACCGAAGTGACCCGCGAGCGCCATGCCGTTGGTGACCACGCTGATGGCCTCGGCGGGCGACAACGTGCCGCTCGGCGACTTGAGTTTCGACTTGCCGTCCTCGGTCTTGCCTTCGCGCAACTCGCGAAACACGGTGACGATGCGACGGATCTCCGCGAGCGCCGGTGCTTCGGCCGGCAACTCGAGCGAGCGCCCGATCGAATCGACGCGCATCTGCACGATGGACACTTCCTCGTCGAGCGAATCGGGCGTCGGCAGGATCACCGTGTTGAAGCGGCGCTTGAGCGCGCTCGACATCTCGTTGACGCCGCGATCCTTGTTGTTCGCCGTGGCGATCAGGTTGAAGCCGCGCGCCGCGCGCACTTCCTGCGCCAGCTCCGGGATGGGCAGCGTCTTTTCCGACAACATCGATATCAACGTGTCCTGCACGTCGGCGGGAACACGCGTGAGTTCCTCGAGCCGCCCGAGCGCGCCGCTTTCCATCGCGCGCATCATCGGGCTCGGCACCAGCGCCGCGCGGCTGGGTCCCTTGGAGAGCAGCAGCGCGTAGTTCCAGCTGTAGCGGATGGACTCCTCCGCGGTGCCCGCCGTGCCCTGCACCAGCAGCGTGGAGTCGCCGCTGATCGCCGCCGCGATGTGCTCGCTGACCCAGCTCTTGGCCGTGCCGGGCAGCCCTAACAACAGCAGCGCGCGGTCGGTGGCGAGGGTCGCGACGGCAATTTCCATGAGGCGGCGCTGCCCGACGTATTTCGGCGTGATCGCGGTACCGTCATCCGCCTTGCCGCCCATCAGATAAGTGAGCACCGCCCACGGGGACAGCTTCCAGTTGGTCGGCCTCTGGCGCTTGTCGCTCTTCGCGAGCGCGTCGAGTTCCGCGGCGAATTGCTGTTCGGCGGGCGCGCGTTGCACGGCGGTGTCGGGGGCGGTTTGGGCTTTCACTTGGTGAGCTCCTTATGCATCGCGGCGCGAAATGCCACGATATCGTTGAATTGTTCCAGTGCGTTGCGCCAGCAATGGCCATCGCCATATTTGTCGAGCAGCGCGGCGGCGCGGTGCGCGCCAATGTCGATGTCGCAGCGTCTCGCCCAGGCATCGAGGCTGTTGCGCGAATGTGACCAGTTCTCTTTGGCGCTGGCGACGATACCGGCCAGGTGATCCATCGCGAGCTGCGTGATCGTCGCGTTCCACTGCAGCTCGGCCGCATCGAGCACGTGCGAGATGTAGCTCGCGTTGGCCGGCTTCGTGTCCCGCAGAATCTGTTCGAGCAGCGCAGCGCGTTCGGCCGGAGAGCCGGTCATCGCCAGGTCGTGCAGCGCCGCCAGGACCTCCGTCGTCTCCTGGGTCGACGCCATCCATGCGCGCGTCAGCGCCTGCGACCACTCGCCTTGCGGGTGGCGCACCGTGGCCTGCGTGAGCGCGCCGAGCAGCTCGCTCGCGTAGTCGGTGGCGAGCACGGCATCGAGAAAGGTCTGTGCGTCACAGTCGAAACGACGGCACCAGTGCGACGGCGGCACCATCGCCACCAATTGCGAAAGCCAGAACGCGCGCTCGCCGATCTTGCGGCTCGCGGGTGGTTTGGCTTCGATGCCGTCGCGGAGTGCCGCCTTGTCGGGCGCAGTCGGAAGCTCGATGCGCAGCTTGCGCTTGCGCAACTTCGCCAGCATGCCGCCACTCGCGGCTTCGAATTCGATCAGCGGTTCGAGCCGCGCGAGCATGCGCCTGGCGTGCGCCGACTCGGGCAGGCGGGCAAGCGCGTCCGCGGCCGCGAGGCGCACCGGCTTGCGCTTGTCGTCGAGCACGGGCTCGAGAAACGGCTCATCGTCCGCCGCGAGATCGGCGGTGAGCAGGCCCAGGAACGCCTCGCGTGCTTCGGGCGCATCGCTTTCCCACGTGGAACGCAGCCATTCAAGCGAACGGGCGCGATCGCGTTTGCGAATCGCGGCCAGCAACAACCGTCGCTCCTCGAGCGACCCTTCCTGCCAGCGTGCATCGGACAGCTCCTCGCCGGCGGGCGCGACGAGCCAGCGCGAATTGCGGCCGGCGAGCCAGGCGGCGACGGGCCCGAGCACGGTTGGGAATCCGGCGCGCACTTCGGGCGCGACATGGTCGAGCACCATGGGCAACCAATGCGGCGGCAGAGGGCGGCCGGTGGCGGCGGCCGCCTCGAACCATTCGGTGAGTAGATAGGGATACTCGCCGCCCAGGATTCGAGTGAGCCGCCAACCGGCGAATTCGTCGAGCTCGCGCCCGGCCTGCGCGGGGAAATCTCTCGGCAAAGGCGCCGCGCCCTGGCCCGCGCGAGTGCCGGCCCGCTCCCAGATCGCGCCAGCGGCGGCGGCCCGCAACAGGCAGGTCTCACGAGTGGCCGGTTCCGCACCGGCGGGCGCCAGCGAGTCATCCGGCCAGGGCGATTCCTTGGGCAAGGGTGCGCGCCGCGTACCCAGTGTCGCGATCGCGGCGAGCCGCGCAAACGGTGAAATATCGGCGCCCATCAGGCCACCCTAGACAGGATGGGCAGGGTCGCGAGTTGCGCGGGTGTGTACCACGCGCCACGGCACTCGATGGTGAGCGGGTCGAATTCCAATCCATCCCACTCGCCAAACAACTGCAGCGAGTCTGAACCGGCAAGCGCCAGCAGGGCCCACGCGTGTCCGAATCCTTCGGCAACCGCGATGCGCCGCTGGGCCGAATCGCAGAGAAACAGCCGGTCAGCCTCGATCACCGGATTCACCGGGCCGAGCATGTTCGGCGCCCTGCCCATCCAGGGGTTTTCCGCGAGCGCGGTCGCGTAAGTAGTTTGCATGCCCGCGATGTCGGTGGCGCCCGCCATTGCGAGCCGCCGCGGTTCCAGCCCGTGGCGCAGTTTTTCCAGCGTGCGCAGTGGCGGACAGCCATCGAAATACACCATCTCGGCATCCACCATCTGGCCGAGCGTGTAACTCACGGGCAGGGGAACGGGTCCGGCGGCGAATTCGAGCACCTTCGCAAGCTGGCCGCCGCGAGTGCCGCGTAACCAGGTCTGCTGCACGCGAAGTTTCTGATCCTGCGTCTGGCGCCGCCCGACCACCTGCCATATATCGCGCACGCCGGCGCGCTCGCGCAACTCGTCCAGGGATTGCGGCCAGCCGATCATGGTGCGCACTTCTGACGCGAGCGCTGGCGGCAAGCCCTCGAGGTTTCGATAGGCGTCGATGAGCAACTGAAGCTCGCCGAGGCTGCGCAGCAGCTGCGGCTGCCAGCGCGCACTCGCAAGCGCGTGATCGCCGAGTAGTTCGACGCGGTTCGCGAGGCCCGGGGCCTGCGCATCCACCAGCCGCGCGGACATCTGCGCCCAGAACGCGGGTGGCTGTGCCCGCGCCGCAGCCAGCCCCTGCGAGACGATGTCGGCAAGCCAGGCCTCGAGCTGTTCGAGGCCCGCCCCGATGCGGTTCTCACGCTTCTCGACGCGCTTGGCCTTCGCCTCGGGGTCCGGCGCAGTAGCGGCTGGCTCCGCCTCTTTCTTTTGCTTGGCCTCGGCGCGCCTGGCGCGGTTCGCGGACCATTCTTCGACGAATGCCGGTGGGGAACCCGCCGGAACCGACTTGCCATCGGCGAACAGCAGCAGCAATCCCAACGTATGTTTGCAGGGTAGTTTGCGGCTCGGGCAGCTGCACTTGTAAGTGACGTCGACGAGGTCGACGCGCACCTGGTAGGGGTCTTTGCCACTGCCCTGGCATTCGCCCCAGGCCAGCCGGTCGGTGCAACCGAGGCTTTTCCATTTCGCGGGCCGCGCCACCGACTGCGCCGCCTTGACGGCGGCGCCATCGGGCGCCATCTGTTCGACGCGCTGCGCGCTCCACTCTCCCATGGCCGAAGTATAGGGATCAGCGCAGATACGCGGCTATGTCCGCCACCTGCTGCGCATTGAGTCCTAACTGGTCGGCGCTCAGCATGAGTGAACGTCCCAGGCGTTTGCGCTCCTTGATGAGCCCGGCGGGAACCATCTGGGTCACCCCACCGGTGCTCTGCACGATCACCGGGTTGCCGCCGCTCAGGATGAGACCGTGAATGGTCCTGCCATCGTTGAGCGTGAGCTCGGTTCCCTCGTAACCGTGCGCGATGTCGTTCGAGGGATTCACGATGGCCGTTATGACCACGTCACGTGTCTGCCGGCTGGCGAAACCATCGAGCGCGGGCGCGTAGTCCACGCCCTTTCCCTGGATGCGGTGACACATGAGGCAGGCACCGGCGGCTACGGCTCCCCGTTTCGGGTCGCCGCGCAGTTTGGCGATGTCGGTCACCGCGGGCAGCGCGGATTTCGCCGTAGGCGCGGGGACCATGACTTCGCTGATCGCGACCGAGTCCGGGTCATAGAGACCGCGACGCTTGAGTTCCGCATCGATGCCCTGCCCCGCCCAGCGCGAGTCCTTGTAGTTGATGAGCCACCAAAGTGCCGGGTTCTGCTTGATGTCGCTGCCACCGTGCTGGGCGATATCGAGCAAAGCGTTGGCCGCTTCGGCAGTGGGAATGAAGCCGAGCGCCGTGATCGCCTTGCTGCGTTCCGCTGCGGGCAGCGTGGTGGCGCCGGCACGAGCTGCGAACACGGCAACGGCCGCGCGCGGCGTGAGACGCCAGACGAGGTCCGAATACCCTTGAGTCCATTTCGTGGCGTCGGGCTCGGCTTGCGTGGCAGCGAGCGCCGTGTACAGCGGCTCCTCTTTATTTGTCGCGCCGATGCCCCAGGCCTCGAGGTAGCTGCGATCCTTGCCGTCGTAACGTGCGGCCAGCGTGAGCAGGATGTCGCGCGAGGAATAGATTGGCACGTCACGCATGGACAGCGCCACCTCGCGGCGCACCGCCGGTGAGGGATCGCGCGCCAGCTGGTCCGCGAAGCGCATGGATTGGCGCATCTGCCGCAGCGTGCGATAGGCAACGATGCGCATCATGGGATCGGCGTCGGAGGTCAGGGATTCGACGCGAGCGAGCCCGCTCACTCCCAGTCGCGCCATGACCCACACCGCGCGTGCGCGGATGAACGGGTTATCGTCGCGCAGCAAGACTTCCAGCGCCGGGATCGCGGCGGTGCCTCGCTCGATGAGGCCGGAGAAACCCGTCGCACGAACATTGACCGCGGGGCTGCGCAGTGCAGTCATCTGCCCTTCGAGCGTGCTCGCGTCGAACGCCGGAATGACGGATTTGAATCCCTTCGGCGCGATGCGGTAGATAGCCCCGGACGTGGTGTCGTCCTTGTCGTCGTGTCCGCCGACACGCGGATCGAACCAGTCGGCGACGTAGATGGCGCCATCCGGACCCACGGCGACGTCGGAGGGACGGAAGAAGGTCTGGATCTCCGAATTGACCTTGCCACCCTTGAAGTCCGTGCCCGCGAACTGCTGCGCGGCATTGCTGGTCAGGAAATCCATGCGATCGAGCAGGTAGCCCGCGCCCTGTGGCTTCGGGAAATAGCCGAAGATGGTGTTGCGCGCCGCTTCCGCCGACAGCAGCAGCCCGCGCCATTTCCTGCCCAGGCCATCGCCTTCGTTGAATACGATGCCCGTGGGCGCGCCTCCGCCATAAACATCGCCCGAGGGAATCACGCCCGGATCTTCCTGGCGCCATTCGGCCGTGGGAATGGATTGACCGGGGCGGCGGTCCGCCTGCCACGAACGTTTCCCGTCACGCGAGAAGAAACCGAGGTTGCCGTATTCCATCAGGTAGGTGGTGCGGCAGGCCGGCGGATCGTCGTTGTCGTTGTGAAAGATGTCGCCGAAGCTCGTGACTGTCTGCTCGTAGCTGTTGCGAAAATTGAAGCCGAGAATCTCGACGCCGGTTCCGTCCACTTGCATGCGCGCGGAGAAGCCACCCACGTACACGTGACCATCGTCACTCTTCGCGCCCGCGTAGCTCAGCGGCGCCGATCCGAACACCGCCTGGGCGCCACCGTCGGGCACGGGGTTGTACCAGCTGCCGACGCGGAATGTCTTGCCACCGCGATCCGTGAAGTTGGCGCCCGCATTCCCCTGGCTGAAGTACCAGCGGCCGTCGGGGCCGAATGTGACCGAGTGCAGCGCGTGGTCGTGATTGCGTCCGTCGAAACCCGAGAGCAACACTTCGCGCTTGTCGATGGCCGGGTTGAAGAGCCTGTCGCCGTCGACGTCGGTATAAACAATGAGATCGGGGGCGTTGGAGACAATCACCTTGTTGCCGATCACGGCGATGCCGAGCGGAGCCACGAGCGTGGGCTCCTGCACGAACGTCGTGGACTTGTCGGCCCGGCCGTCGCGATCCGTGTCTTCGAGCACCACCACCCGATCCCCTTTCGGATCGCGCTCCTTGTGGCGCCGGTAGTTCACGCCTTCGGTAACCCAGATGCGCCCCGCAGCATCGATGTCGATGTTGGTGGGGTTCTTGAGCATGGGCGATCGCGCCCAAAGCGTCACTTCGAGCCCCTCGGGAACCGAGAAGATGTCGAGCGGCACGACAGTCGGTGCGGGCGTGGCTGCCGGCGGATCGGCCGCGACACTGATCGTTGCGCACGCAGACAGGCAGGCAAGCAGAACCGGCTGCCGGGCAGTCAGTAGTTTCATGAGCAGTCCCCTGAAATGAATTGGCCTGGAATGGATTGGCTCAGAACGAATCGGCCGCGACGTACGCGTCGATGAGCGCCTGCTCGCCTTCCTTGCCCGGCTTCGCATTGCCGTGCTCCATGCCGAAAATTCCGTTGAAGCCTTTCCCGCTGATGTGGCGGAACAGGTTCCGGTAGTTCATCTCGCCGGTGCCCGGCTCCTTGCGCCCCGGGTTGTCGCCGATCTGGAAGTACGCGATCTCGCTCCACGCGAGATTGATGTGCTGGACGATGTCGCCCTCGTTGCGCTGCATGTGATACATGTCGTAAAGGATCTTGCAGGCGGGACTATCTACCGCGCGGCAGATGGCATAGGCCTGGTCCGAGGTGCGCAGGAACAGATCCGGATTGTCCGAGAGCGGCTCGAGCACCATGGTCAGGTTGTGAGGCGCAAGGATTTCGGCGCCGGCGCGCAACGTGTCCACGACGTGCCCGGTCTGGATGCCGATGGGCAGCTTGCGTTCGAAATAACCCGGCACCACGGTGGCCCAGCGTGCGTTCACCCGTTTGCCCACCTCGACGGCGGCGCGGCAGGTATCGAGGAATTTCTCCCGGAACTGCGCTTCCCCCGTGGTGAGCGACGTCTTCCAGTTGTCACCGCCGTCGATGACGAACACACCCATGGTCATGCCGAGGCGTGCGAGCGTCTCACCGATGCGCTGCTGCAACTCCACGGGCCGTCCCATGAGTCCGTTGTCCTCGAGCGCAGTGAACCCTTGCGCGGCCATGAATTCGAGTTGGGCGATGGGATCGGGGCCAGCGTGTTCCTTGAACATGCCGAAGTGCGGCGCGTAGCGCAGCTTGAACTGGCGGGAGCCGGGCTTCTTTCTGGCGGCGGTGCTGGCGCCCGCGAGGGCCGCCAACGAAACGGCGGCGGCGGATTGCTGAAGAAACGTGCGGCGGTTGTCCATGGTTGGGTTCCTCGGCGGCGATTGTAAGCGACTCGTAGGGCGGCGTCTGACAAGCGCAGGCTTCGCCGCCGACAGCCCGCGCGCGTCCGTCCTGCGAACCTTCGCCGGTGATCAGCACCAAGCGTCTCCTCTTCAACGCGGCCACCTTCATCCCGGGCGTCGCGCAGCTTCCGCCCGTAAAGCGCGTCTTCAAGCGTCATTCGATCGGCACTCACGGCACGATCGAGGCGCGGTATTGCTATTCGGTATGGCTGCGGCACCTGATGTGCGCGGCGGCGAACGATCTCGATACGAACCCGCGCGCGGTTGCGGAGCTGGGTCCGGGCGATTCCATCGGCATCGGCATTGCGGCCGTGCTCACCGGCGTGGAGCGCTACTTCGCATTCGACGTGGTGGCGCATGCCAACACGCCGCGCAACCTTGCGATCTTCGACGGTCTCGTGGACCTGTTTCTCGAGCAGATCGATATTCCCGATGCTTCCGAGTACCCGCGCGTGGGGCCGACGCTCAAGGATTACCGTTTCCCCGGACACATATTCACGCCGGATCGCATGCGCGAGGCGCTCGATCCGGCGCGCCTTGCGTATGTCCGCGAATCCATCCAGCGCACGGACCAGAAGGATTCAATGATCCAGTACCGTGCGCCGTGGAGTTCGTCGGGTGCGGTCGAGCACGAAACTCTGGACCTCGTGTACTCGCAGGCCACGCTCGAACACGTCGATGGCCTGCCCGAGGTGTATCGCGCCATGTACCAGTGGCTGAAGCCCGGCGGCTACATGTCGCACCAGATCGACTTCAAGTGCCACAACTCAGCCAGAGAATGGAACGGCCACTGGACCTACTCGAAGCTGATGTGGAAGCTGGTGCGAGGCAAGGACGTCTGGCTCATCAACCGGCTGCCCTACTCCACACACGTGGAGCTCATGGAGAAAGCCGGCTTCCGCATCGTCGGTGAGCAGCTCGTACGCCGGGCATCGAATGTCCGGCGCCGCCAGCTCGCCTCACAGTTCCGCTCGATACCGGACAGCGACCTCACGACCACCGACGCTTTCGTCCAGGCCGTGAAAACGGTGCCAGGCACCGATTGCTAGCAAACGGTGCCTGACCCCATTTACAGCGAAATCTCGAACCCGCTCTTTACCGGCGCAATGGCGATGCGACGCGCGGTGAAACGCTCGATGACCGCGACGTTGGAACGCAGATGCGGTGTGGCCTGCGCCGTGACGAAGCTCCCCCCATCCCCGAGCGCCATCGGCAGCAGCAGCTGATCGGCCAGGTGCTCGCCCACGGGCGCCACCGCCGATAGATAGTGTCGCGCCGCTTCCGCCGCCTGCCCGGCCACGATTTCGGCGCGCACGCCCTTCTCCCCGAAGCCGGTGAACACTTCGATGACGTTCTCGTACTCGAGCGTGATGGTGAGCGCGTTACCCGGTCCCACGTCGTTCGGCAGACCCCGCAACAGCAGTTGTTCCCGCGACCAGCCCAGCGCGCGGCCGATGACCTCGAGCTCACGCTGCGCCACGTGGATCGGGATCGCAGACACATAGGCCTCCGCGTAGCCGCGCACCCACGCGCCACGTTCCAGCAAGTTGAGCGCCTTGAGGCGCGCCCCCGGCGTGATGCGCGCGCGGATTTCGCCGCCACCGCGCGGATAAAATCCATAACTCGTGAGATCGAGCTGCACGTCCGCACCCATGCGACCTAACAACGGCAGGAAACTTCGGGCCAGGAAGTCAAACGGTGGTGAGGCGCGGTTGTGCGTGCCGCCGGTGATGCGTACGCGGCTCACGCCGCCTGCGGTGAGCAATGCCGGCAGCACCGTCTGGAATACCAGCGTGCAACTTCCCGCGGTGCCAATCGCAAACGAGTAGTCGCCCGCGGCGAGCCTGCCCGGCCGGAACGTGAGCGCACGCGCCCCGAGCTCCGCGCCTTCGATTTCCGCGGCGCAGATCTCCGCCGCGGCTTTGACCGCGGTGAGATGCTGACGCATGAGCCCGGGCTTCTCCCGGTTCGCACGAATGTTCGTGATGCGAAACGGCTGCTGCGTGCAAATGGCGAGCGAAAGCGAAGAGCGCAGAATCTGTCCGCCGCCTTCGCCTTCCGATCCATCGATCTCGATCATTCGTTGGGTGCGCTCAACTGCGCGCGATGAAACGTCCGTTCTCCAGGAACTCGCCCACCTGCCGCGCAACGTCCGCCGACAGCAGCATGCCCATGTGGCTCACTGGCAGCGTCAGATGTGCACTGTGGCCCGGCAGCCTGGTCTCGCCGACGCCGACGGTGCCGTCTGAATCCTCATCGAAGCGCGCGAAGAAACGGCCGAGCCCCATCGGCCGCGTACCGGCGATGCAGCCGAGCTCGCGATCGCAGCGCCATTCGCGAGCGTCGGCCGGCTGGACCAACTCCTCCGTGACCATGCGGCCAATCATCGAGCGGAATACCGGCAGGCGCCCGACGCGCTCGGCTGTCTTGCTCCTGACCGTGGGTGAACCGAGAAATACGACGCGTCCAGGCGGCAGATCTTTAGCCTGCTCGAAATAGCGATGCAGCACGATTCCCCCCAGGCTGTGGCCGACGAAATGCACCCGATCCGCATCGATGCGGTTGACAAATTGGGCGAGCGCCGCGAGTACCGGCTGCACCGAGCTACCCACCGTGCGATACGTGAAGCTGTGGCAGGCAATCCCGTGTTTCGCCGCGATGCGCCGGCGCATGAGCGCCGACTCGGCGCCCGTCAACCACAGTCCGTGTACGAATACCGCCGCAGTTTTCATGGTGCCGGGTGGGGAAAGTGGGGAGTCAGCTGGTCGGCGGCGGCGTGCGCACGCGAATGTGAACCTCGCGCAGCTGCTTCTCGCTGATCTCCGTCGGCGCATCCGTGAGCGGATCCGCGGCCGTCTGAGTCTTCGGGAACGCGATGACGTCGCGGATGCTGTCGGTGCCGGCCATGTGCATGACCAGCCGATCGAGGCCGAACGCGATGCCGCCATGCGGCGGCGCGCCGAACTTGAGCGCGTCGAGCAGGAAGCCGAACTTGAGCTGCGCCTCTTCCGCGCCGATACCTAACAAGTCGAACACCGCCGACTGCATGTCCTGGCGGAAGATACGCACCGAACCGCCGGCGATTTCGCTGCCGTTGAGCACGAGGTCGTAGGCTTTCGCCAACGCGCCCGACGGAAAGGCCTTGAGCGCGGCGACGTCGTCGTCCACCGGCGCGGTGAACGGATGATGCATGGCGACCCAGCGCTTCTCGTCCGGGTCGTAGTCGAACATCGGGAACTCGACCACCCACAGCGGCTTCCAGCCTTCGCTGGTGAGCTTCTGGTCCACGCCCACCTTGAGGCGCAACGCGCCGATGGCATCGCTGACTACCTTTGCCGAATCAGCACCGAAGAAAATGAGGTCGCCATCTTTCGCGCCCGTGCGATCGAGGATGCCCTTCACCGATTCATCGGACAGGAATTTCACGATGGGCGACTGCAGGCCTTCCTTGCCCTTCGCGGTCTCGTTGACCTTGATGTACGCCAGTCCCTTCGCGCCGTAACGCGCGACGAAGGCGGTGTACTCGTCGATCTGCGAGCGCGGCATGGCGCCGCCGCCCGGTACGCGCAGCGCGGCCACGCGACCCTTCGGATCTTTGGCGGGCCCGGCGAACACCTTGAAGTCGCTGCCGGCGACGAGATCGGCCACGTCGACGAGCTCGAGCGGGTTACGCAGATCGGGCTTGTCGGAACCGAAGCGGCGCATGGCTTCGGCGTACGCCATGCGCGGGAAAGGCTCGGCCAGGTCGACGCCGATGCCGTCCTTGAAGAAGTGACGCGTCAGCTTCTCCATGAGCTCCATGATCTGATCCTGCGTCAGGAACGAGGTCTCGATGTCGAGCTGCGTGAATTCGGGCTGGCGATCCGCGCGCAGGTCTTCGTCGCGGAAACACTTCACGATCTGGTAGTAGCGGTCGAAGCCCGCGACCATGAGCAGCTGCTTGAAGATCTGCGGCGACTGCGGCAGCGCGAAGAACTTGCCGGCGTGCGTGCGTGACGGCACCAGGTAGTCGCGCGCGCCTTCGGGCGTTGCCTTCGTGAGCACCGGCGTTTCGATGTCGACGAAGCCGGCGTCATCGAGATAGTGGCGCATGGCGCGTGTGATCTTGTGGCGCAGGCGCAGGCGCTTCGACATGTCTTCGCGGCGCAGGTCGATGTAGCGATATTTGAGGCGCACCTCTTCGCTCACGTGCTCATCGAGCTGGAACGGCAGCGGCTCGGCGCGGTTGAGCGTCACGAGTTCGCGCGCCAGCAGCTCCACCTTGCCGGAGGTCAGGTTGGCATTGGCGGTACCGGCGGGGCGCTCGCGCACCAGGCCGCGTACCTGCACCACGAACTCGTTGCGCAACTTCTCGGCCTCGTTGAACTGGGCCTGGTTGTCCGGGTCGAATACCACCTGAAGGAGGCCCTCGCGGTCGCGCACGTCCACGAAAATGACGCCGCCATGATCGCGGCGGCGGTGGACCCAGCCGGCAACCGTAACCTCTTGACCGACCAGCTTTTCGTTGACCTGGCCGCAGTAGTGAGAACGCATGGAATTCCGGGAATGTGCTGACGAAAGGGCGGCGATGTTAACGGTTCAGGGCAGAGTCAGGAAAGCCGATTCATCATGGTGCCGGGTGGGGAAAGCGGGGATTGTGCTCAATGGGGTACTCCCTTTACTTTCGCGCCCGGCAAACACACTCCCCGCTTTCCCCACCCGGCACCCACCAGGCTCAAACATGACCCGAAAACTCGTTGCAATGCTCGCCATCACCGTCGCCGGCCTTGCCGCCGTCGCCTCCGCCCAGGCCCAAACTTGGGTGGCAGGCAAGCACTACACCGTCATCCCCACCCAGCGCACCAACGTGCCCGCGGGCAAGGTCGAGGTCATGGAAGTGTTTTCGTACGGCTGCCCGGCCTGCAACAGCTTCCTGCCCACCATGAAGAAGCTCAAGGCGGCCCTGCCGCCGAATGCACAGCTGGTTTACCTGCCCGCTTCATGGAACAAGTCGGAAAACTGGCCGCTGTTCCAGCGCGCTTATCTCACCGCGCAGTCGTTAGGTGTCGCCGAGAAAGCGCACGAAGTCATGTTCCAGGCCATCTGGAGCACGGGCGAGCTCGGCGTCACCGAACCTTCCGGCCGCCTCAAGAAAGTCCTGCCTTCCATCGAAGACACCGCGCGTTTCTACGAACGGACCACGGGCGTGAAGGCCGCGACTTTCGTGAATGCCTCGAAGTCCTTCGGCGTCGACCTCAAGATGCGCCAGGCCGACAGCCAGATCATCGCCATGCAGGTCAGCGGCACGCCGACGCTGGTGGTGAACGGCAAATACCGCCTGAACAACGACTCGCTCACCACGGAACAGATGGTCGACCTCGTCAAGTTCCTCGTGGCCAAGGAAAGCGCGCCGGCAGCGGCGGCGCCCGCCAAGAAAGGCTAGGCGACCGCGGCACGGCGGCGCTTCCACAGGCGCCGCCCTAACC
>DASQJS010000324.1:0-8578 GCA_035630995.1 Steroidobacteraceae bacterium
CGAAGGATTCCAGCTCGACATCAAGCGCGGCGAATGCGTTTCGCTGATCGGTCACTCCGGATGTGGGAAGTCCACGGCCTTGTCGATGTGCGCCGGCCTCACCGAGGTTTCCGACGGCGGCATCACGCTCGATGGACGCGAAGTCACGAGCGCCGGCCCCGATCGCGGCGTGGTGTTCCAGGCGCCGAACCTGCTGTCCTGGCTCACCGCCAGGCAGAACGTGGCGCTGGGCGTCGATCGCGTGTACCCGCACGCCAGCAATGCCGAGCGTTCCGACATCGTCGACTACTACCTCACGCGCGTCGGCCTCGCCGACTCGTTGGACAAGCTCTCGCGAGACATGTCGAACGGCATGCGTCAGCGAGTGGGCCTTGCGCGTGCTTTCGCGCTGTCGCCCAAGCTGCTGCTGCTCGACGAACCGTTCGGCATGCTGGATGCATTGACTCGCTGGGACCTGCAGGAAGTCCTGATGGACATCCTCAGGCGCACGAAGATAACCGCCATCTGCGTCACGCACGACGTGGATGAGGCCATACTGGTCGCTGACCGCGTGATCATGATGACCAACGGCCCGTGCGCGCGCATCGGCAAGGTCATGCAGGTCGATCTGCCGCGGCCGCGCACCCGCAAGATGCTGCTCGAGCACCCTCGCTACTACGCCTATAGGGAAGAGCTATTGAGCTTTCTGGAAGAGTACGAGCACGGCGCGGGGAACCGTGCTGCCTAACAAAACAAACCGCAAGCATGGGGAGTCTTCGATGACGATGTGGAAAGCTTCAGGATTTGCCGTTCTCGGCATGTTTTTGGGTTCAGGCGCGGCTCACGCCGACGGACTCGATCCGGTCTGGGGGGCATTCGGGGAAATCAAACCCATCATCGATACGCGCCTGCGCATGGAGGACGTCGACCAGGATCCGCTCGCAGAAGACGCCAGCGCGATCACACTGCGCGCCCGGCTCGGGTTCGAAACCGGAAAGGCGTGGAATACCTCGCTGCTCGTCGAGGGCGAAGCGGTCATGCCGCTCGACGATGACTATCGGCCGGATCCGGCTGTCCCGGAAATGGTGACGTATCCGGTGGTCGCAGATGGCGAGGCCTACGAGATCAACCGCTTTCAGTTCACCAACACGAGCCTGCCGGGCACCACGCTGACGCTCGGCCGGCAACGCATCCTGCTCGACGACCAGCGTTTCATCGGCAACGTGGGCTGGCGGCAGAACGAGCAGACGTTCGATGCATTCCGCATGGTGAACCGCAGCGTCACGAACCTGGTCCTCGACGCCACGTACCTGAACCGCGTCAATCGTGTGAACGGCCCGGATTCGCCGCAAGGCGTGTACAAGGGCGACGGCTTCCTGCTGAACGGCGGATACCAGACGAAGATCGGCAAGCTCAGCGCGTTTGGCTATCTACTCGACTTCGAGCCGATCACCGGCATTCCGGCCGGCATCAACCCCGTTCGCGATTCCACGTCGACGTATGGAGTGCGATTCGCGGGGGACAAGCCTGCGGGCAAGATCAAGCTCGCCTATGCGGCGTCTTACGCCACGCAGACCGACTACGGCGACAACCCGCTCGATTTCGACCTCGACTATGTTTTCGGCGAGCTCACCGCCACCTTCAGGCAGTTTGGTTTGGGGGTCGGCACGGAGATCATGGAAGGCAACGGCCTGGCCGGTACGGCAGGCAAAGGCTTCACCACACCGCTCGCCACGCTGCACAAATTCCAGGGCTGGGCCGACAAGTTCCTGACGACACCGCCGAACGGCCTCGAAGATCTGTACGCAACCGCCACCGTCAATCTCAAAGGCGTGGGCGTGCTCGATACGCTTGGCTTCATCGTGAGTTATCACGACTACAACGCCGAGCAGGTCTCCGCCGACTACGGCAGCGAATGGAACGCCTCCATCGCCGCGAAACACAAGCGTTTCAACCTGATGCTCAAGTACGCGGACTACCAGCAGGGAGAGCTGGTGTCGGCGCGCACCACCAGCAAGTTGTGGGCACAGATCGAATTCATTTGGTAACCGTAAACCGGTGCCGGGCCGGGAAACCGGGATAACTCAATGAGTTTTCCCGGTTTCCCGGCCCGGCACCACTAACTAGAGGGGAGGAGATCGATGTCATATTTAGCACCAGCGGAGTTCGTCACCAAGATGGTGGACGCCGGCGAATCGAAGGTTTTCATGTCGACGCGCGACACGCTCATTCGCGCGTTCATGGCCGGCGCCATTCTCGCGCTCGCGGCCGTGTTCGCCGTGATGGTGACGCAGCAGACTGGCTACCCGATCATCGGCGCCATCCTGTTCCCGGTGGGCTTCTGCATGCTCTACCTGCTGGGCTTCGACCTGGTGACGGGCGTGTTCGTGCTGGCGCCGCTGGCGCTGCTCGACAAGCGTCCCGGCGTGACCTTCGGTGGCGTGATGCGCAACTGGGGCCTGGTGTTCTGCGGCAACTTCGCTGGTGCTTTCACCGTCGCGGTGCTGATGTCCGTCGTTTTCACTTTCGGGTTCACGACTGATCCGAACCCCATCGGGCAGTTCATCGCGCATGTCGGTGAGTCACGCACGATCGGCTACAAGGAACACGGCATGGGCGGCATGGTCACGCTGTTCGTCCGCGCCATGCTCTGCAACTGGATGGTGTCGACCGGTGTCGTAGGCGCGATGATCTCCACCTCGGTGGGCGGCAAGGTGCTCGCCATGTGGATGCCGATCATGGTGTTCTTCGCGATGACCTTCGAGCACTCGGTGGTGAACATGTTCCTGTTCCCCTCGGGCATCCTCATGGGAGCCAACTTCAACTGGGCGGACTACTTCCTCTGGAATGAGATTCCGACCATCTTGGGCAACATCGTTGGTGGCCTCGCGTTCACCGGCCTTACCTTGTATTCCACGCATATCAAGACCGCGCCGAAACGCAATCTGAAGCTCGCGGCCTGAAGCCGGGTTGAAAAAGAACCCCGGGCCTCGCGTGGCCCGGGGTTCCCTATACACTCGCGTGATCCATGCCCGGCCAGCTGAAAATCTCGTTAGGCCAGTATTCCGACAAGGGCCGCAAGGAATCCAACCAGGATTTCCACGGTGCCTGTATTCCTGGCGAGCCGCAGCTCGCGGAAAAAGGCATCGCCATCGCGCTCGCCGATGGCATCAGCAGCAGCAATGTCAGCCAGGTAGCCAGCCAGTCCGCGGTGCGAGTCTTTCTCGAGGACTATTACTGCACCTCGCCCGCGTGGTCGGTGAAGAAGTCCGCGCAGGCGGTGCTGATGGCCGTGAATTCCTGGCTGTATGCGCAGACCCAGCAAAGCCCCTATCGCTTTGAAAAGGACCGCGGGTACGTCTGCACGTTGAGCGCGCTCGTGCTCAAGTCCAATACCGCACATCTGTTTCACGCCGGCGATGCCCGCATCTACCGGTTGCGCGATGGGCTGCTCGAGCAGCTGACAAACGATCACCGGGTCTGGGTGTCCAGCGAGCAGAGTTATCTCAGCCGCGCGCTCGGCATTCACTCGCACCTCGACATCGACTACCAGGCCCTGCGGCTGGAGCAGGGTGACGTCTTCGTGTTCGCCACCGACGGCGTGCACGAGTTCGCGAACTCGCGTTTCATGATCAATGCGGTGAAGGATCACGGCGGTGACCTGGACGCCGCGGCGCGTTTGATCGCGAACGAAGCCTTCGAGCGAGGCAGCCAGGACAACCTCACCACGGTCATCGTGCGTGTCGACACCCTGCCCGGGCAGAGCGCCGGGGAAGTCCATCGGCAGCTCACGGAACTCCCGTTTCCGCCAGATCTTGCGCCGCGCATGGTTTTCGATGGTTTCACCATCGTGCGCGAGCTGCATGCGAGCAGTCGCAGTCACGTCTATCTGGCCACCCATGGTGAAACCGCTGCTCCAGTGGTCATCAAGACGCTGGCGACCGAAATGCGTGCGGATGCCGGGCACCTCGACCGGTTCCTCATGGAAGACTGGGTGGCGCAACGCATCAGCAATGCGCACGTGGTCAAGGCGGCGGCGCGCGGCTACAAACGCAACTATCTTTACACCGTGACCGAGTTCGTCGATGGGCAGACCCTGCATCAATGGCTCATCGACCACCCGAGGCCCACGGTCGAGGCGGTGCGCGGAATCATCGAGCAGATAGCCAATGGGCTGCTGGCGTTCCACCGCCTGGAGATGCTGCACCAGGACCTGCGGCCGCAGAACGTGATGATCGACGCCACCGGCACGGTGAAGCTCATCGACTTCGGCTCGACGCGAGTGGCCGGAATCTCCGAGATCGATTCGCCGATCGAGCGCAGCGAGATGTTGGGCACGCTGCAATACACCGCGCCCGAATACTTCCTTGGCGAGAGCGGGACCGCGCGCTCGGACCTGTTTTCCCTGGGCGTCATCGCCTATCAGATGTTGTCGGGTCGGCTGCCCTTTGGCGCCGAGGTTCCCAAGGCACGCACCCGCGCCGCGCAGCGCCAGTTGAAATATCAATCCGTGCTCGACGACGAGCGCGAGATTCCGGCGTGGATCGACGAGGTATTACGCAAGGCCACCCATCCGGATCCGAGCCGGCGCTACGAAGAATTGTCGGAATTCGTCTACGACCTGCGCCACCCGACCGAGCGTTACCTCAGCCGCAAGCGCGCGCCGCTGCTCGAGCGCAAACCCGTGGCATTCTGGCAGGGCGTATCGATGATCCTCGCGGTGGCCGTGGTGATTCTGCTGCTGAGCTAGCTCTCCCCGGTGCCCTAAACCTTTTTCGGGCCCGTCGCGTCTTAGAATGATGCCGACGCTCAAGAAGAAAATTCTCATCGCGTGCTTGCCGCTCGCATGGGTCGCGCCCGCTTTCTCCATCGAAATCGACGGACGCGTCGGTGAATCCGAATGGCAGGGTTCGCAGCACGTCACCGACTTCCGAAAGACCCAGCCCCTCACTGGTGAGCCTCCCTCGCATGCGACGGAGGCGTGGATCCTGTCGACGCCCGAGGGCCTGGCCGTGGCGATTCGAAACACTCAGCCCGCATCGGTGCCGCGCACCCAGCAGCGCGTGCAGCGGGATTTCGAAGAGCAGGTCGATCGCATCAATGTCATCGTCGATTTCGATGGCGACAGCCGTACCGGATACAACTTCCGCCTGAGCTCGACCGATGACGTCTACGACGGCGTGGTCACCGACGAAAAACAGTTCAACAAGGACTGGGACGGAAACTGGAAGCACGCGGTCGGCGTGGACGAGACGGGTTGGGCGGTCGAGGTGCTGATTCCCTGGTACATCGCACCCATGCGTGACGCGAAGGGCGACAAGCGCACGATGAAGATCTATCTAGACCGCATCATTGGCTCGACCGGCGAGCGCGTCGCCTGGCCGCAGGCGAGCCTGGAACGGTCGCGCTTTCTGTCCGATTTCGCGCCGATCGACGTTACCAACTACAGCCAATCGCTGTTCGCGATGACGCCCTACGTTTCGGGCCTCTACGACAACGTGGGCAAGAGCAGTGATGGCGACGCCGGCGTCGACGTGGTCTGGAAGCCGAACGGCCAGACACAGCTGACGGCCACGTTGAATCCGGATTTTGGCCAGGTGGAGAGCGACGACCTGGTGGTGAACTTCAGCGCCACCGAAACCTTCATCAGCGACAAGCGGCCGTTCTTCACCGAAAACCAGGGGCTGTTCGAATTCACCACGCCTTCTGATTACAGCCAGCTGCTGTACACGCGCCGCGTGGGCGGACCCGCCGACGACGGCGAGGGTTCGGGCGACATTACCGCCGCGCTCAAGCTCAATGGCAGCCTGGGTGGAACGAAGTACGGCGTGTTTGCGGCCGATGAGGCCGAGTCCGTCGGCCGCACTTTCAGCGCGCTGCGTGTGGTGCGGGATTTCGCCACGCAGAACGTCGGTTTCATGGCGACCAACGTCAAGCGCCCTTACCTCGATCGCGAGGCCACGGTGTTCGGCGTCGATCACAACTGGCGGCCCAACGCACGCTGGAACGTGCGCACGCGCGTGTTCGGCAGCGACATCGAGCAGGCCGGAACCGGCGCCACCGATTCGGGCGCGACGGTCTGGGCCGACTACGAGATGGACCGCGGCTGGCGCCAGCAGTGGATCGCGATGCATTTCGGCAACGAACTGCAGATCAACGACGCGGGTTATCTGTCGCGCAACAGCACTAACTACCTTCACTGGCAGGTGAATCGGCGCTTCACCGACTTCCCCGAATCTTCGCGCTATTCGTCGAAGGACTGGCGCGGGCGCATCAGCACCCGCTACAACGATCACGGGCTGCTCATGAATCACCAGGTCCGCGTGAGCCGTGAGAGCCGTCTGCGCGACGGGTCTTATGAATACGGCGAGGTCAACGTCAACAGTGCCGGTTTCGACGACCTGATCACGCGCGGCAATGGCGTGCTCTGGCTCCCGCCCAATTTCAACGGCTATTTCAACTATGAACGGCCGCGCAAGGGGAACTGGTCCTGGGAAGTCGACGTCAACGTGGACAGTGGCGGCCTCGCCGGCAACAGCAAGGTGGGCTACAACGTGAATTTCGAGCCCACCTACTTCGTGAGCGATGCGTTCAGCGTTTATGTCGGGCTGTACGCCGGCCGGATTCCGGACTGGCTGATCTGGCAGAGCGACAACCTCATCGGCAGCTTCGAAGAAGAAGAACTGCACTTCGACGCCGGGCTCAACTGGGCCATTGGCAGCAAACAGGAATTGCGAGTGAAGCTACAGGCCATCGGCCTGAATGGGCGGTTGAGCCAGGGATACCGCGTCGAGCCGAATGGCGACGCCACACCCAGCAGTGAGCCGATCGACGACATCGACGTGAAAACGCTCGGCTTCCAGATCCGATACCGCTACGAGCTCGCGCCGCTTTCCTATCTATATGTGGTGTATGGCCGTGGCGGCTTCGACCGGGAACCGAGCGACGAGGGAGCCGCGGGCCTGTTGCGCGACAGCTTCCAGCTGCGCGATGACGAGCAGCTGCTGGTGAAGTTCAGCTACCGGTTCGAGAACTAGCGGGTCAGGGCGACGCCATGATGCGTCTGGCGATCAGTCCATCGAGTGCCAACAATGCGGCCGCCGCGCGATCGCCGCCGCCATTGCTGACGATCATGGTGCCCGTATCCAACGACGGCGCCAACGCCACGATAGAGTACCAACGGCCCGTGCTGCCGCCGTGGCTCAAACCTGGCACACCCAGTGTAGGAAACGTTTGAGTGTTCCAGCCGAGCGCGTAATTGCCGACGACGCTGGTCTGCAGAGTCCGGAAGGACACGGCGCTGATCAACCCGGAGACGCCGCGGGCACCTGCGATGTGCGCTTCCATGAAGCGCGCGTAGTCCTCGAGCGTCGTGTGCACTCTGCCGGCCGGCCCGAGAGCGAGCGGGTTGTCGGCGTCCGGACTTCCTGGGGCCACCGGCTCAAATCCTGACGTGCGGCTCCAATGGCCAAGCGGCTCATCGATCGCGCCCGGCGTGCCGGGAGGGCCGAAACCGCTATGCGTCATTCCGAGCGGCGTGAATACGCGGTTTGTGAGGGCGGTTTCCCATGGCGTAGCAGCGCGTGTCTCAAGCATCGCGCCCGCCACGACGTACCCCACGTTCGAGTAGTTATAGGCGCCCGCAGGAAACTCGGGAGCGCGGGTCAGCAGATGTTCGACCCAAGCGCGGCGTTTCTCCATCAACGTGCCGGGGGCGGAGTCCTCGGCCGGGGCAAACGGGTCGTCCCGCTTCATGCCAGAGCTGTGGGAGAGCAGTTGCCGCAGCGTCGTGTTCCGAAACCCTGCGTGAATGCTGCCCGCGAGTTCCGGCCACACTTCGGCGCAAGTCGTGTCCCAGCTGATCAAGCCGTCTTCGACCAGGATCGCCGCCAACGTAGCGGTCATTGCTTTCGTCATTGAGCCGATCTGCCAGCGATCTGCCGTCGTCACCTGGATGCTGTTGTTAGCCGAGCGCCGGCCGACGGCGGCAAGTTCGGCGACCTGACCTCGGCGCACCAGAACCACCGCGAGTGCAGGGGCGTTCTGCGATGCGCGGGCCCACTCGAGGAGCTCGGGAAGTCGGCCGTCGCCGATGACCCCAGGAGCAGGTGCGGTGGGGGTGGGCAATGGCGCGGGGTTGTTGTTCTCGCCGCCACCGCCGCCACAGGCCGAAAGCCACAAGGAAGCCGTGGCAGCCATGATTTTCGAGAAGGTCATGCGGATCCCCGGGCGGTGTGCGCTCTTATATAGATGAGTCGTCCGGGGATGGACCGTTCCCGGCCAGACAGGTTCCGGTAATGGCACGCCAACCCAATGATATATAACGAAAAGGGTAATACTGGCCGGGGAAGCCCCGAGTGGGCTCCGGGCGACCTCGGAAGGACAGCTCACATGGGCTTGCGGCGCCTGAGGTCGCTGCATATACTGCGCGCCCTTTCGCCTGGGACCAAAGTCTCAAGCGATTGATTTCAAGCGAAATCGGGCGAGGTTGGGCGAGCCTTCGAAGCTCCAAACCCAAGACCACTCGAGCATCGCGGCGCAAATTCTTGCTGCCGCGCTTCTCCAGTGTTCCCTCGTTAGACCTAGCTACACCGCGGGC
>DASQJS010000325.1:0-10539 GCA_035630995.1 Steroidobacteraceae bacterium
GGAATTCAGTGCCTGGGCCTCGTCGACCTCGATGGCCGCCTGCGTGTCGTGCAGGCTCAGTTTCTTTGCGCCGTCGCCGCGCCGCTGCGCGCCGCGTTTCCGGGCATAGTCCACGAGTACGCGCCGCATGATCTGCGCGGCCAGCGACAGGAATTGCTCGCGGTTCTGCCATTCGAACACGCGCTGGCCGGCCAGCCGGATGAAGGCCTCGTTCACGAGCGCCGTGCTCTGCAGCGTGTGATCGCCTCGTTCCCCCGCCATCTGCCGTCGGGCCAGTCGCCGCACGTCGTCATAGACCATGGGCCATAGCGCCTCGAGCGCCGACTTGTCGCCGTCGGCCCAACTCTGCAGCAGACGGGTGACCTCGCCGGGAGACTGTTTATCGTTCTTGTTATCGACGTCCACGTGGCATTGTGGCTGGAGAAACGGCCACATTTCTCGTTTATGGCGCCGAAATGAGGAATGCCCCCATTACCCTTTCCAGGCCTGCGGACCGGTGACTTTGGCGTTTAACCGCCCTTGTGGTAACTTGCGCGCCCCTTGGCCCCTGCCTGCGCGCTCCGTCCTTCGCGTAAGCCCATGAGTTCTATGGCAAATCTTCCAATTCGAAACATTGCGATCATCGCGCACGTCGACCATGGCAAGACCACGCTGGTCGACTGCCTGCTGCGTCAGTCCGGCACCTTCGCCGCGCACGAGAAAATCGCCGAGCGAGTCATGGACTCGAACGACATCGAAAAGGAACGCGGCATCACGATCCTCGCCAAGAACTGCGCCATCCAGTACGGCGGCACGCGAATCAACATCGTCGACACGCCCGGGCACGCCGACTTCGGCGGCGAAGTGGAACGCGTGCTCTCGATGGTCGACACGGTGTTGCTGGTCGTCGATGCCGTCGAAGGCCCGATGCCGCAGACGCGTTTCGTCACGCGCAAGGCGCTGGCGCTCGGCCTCAATGCCATCGTCGTCGTCAACAAGATCGACCGTCCGGGCGCGCGCCCTGACTGGGTCGTCGACCAGACTTTCGAACTGTTCGACAAGCTGGGCGCCACCGATCGCCAGCTCGATTTCCCGGTCATCTACTGCTCGGCGCTCGAAGGCTGGGCCAGCATGGATCACACCAAGCGCGAGCCGGACATGCGCGCGATGTACGAAGCAATCCTGCACCACGTGCCTGCGCCGAAAAGCGAGCCCGACGCACCGCTGCAGCTGCAGATCTCGACGCTCGACTACAACTCGTACGTCGGACGCATCGGCATCGGCCGCATCCGTCGCGGTACGGTGAAGACCGGCCAGACGATCCAGCTGTGGAACGGCACCGAAGATCACGGCACGGCCAAGATTCTGCAGGTGCTGACCTTCAAGGGCCTGTCACGCGAGTCGGTCGACTCGGCCGTGGCCGGCGACATCGTTGCCGTCACGGGCATCGAGGATGTCCACATCGGTTACACGATCAACGAGGTCGACAAGCCCGACGCATTGCCGCCGATCTCGGTCGACGAGCCCACGCTCGTCATGAACTTCCAGGTGAACACCTCGCCGCTCGCCGGCAAGGAAGGCAAGTTCGTCACCAGCCGCCAGATCCGCGAGCGGCTGATGCGCGAGCTCGAGAGCAATGTCGCGCTGCGCGTCGATATGACCGCCGACGCCGACGTGTTCCGCGTCTCGGGCCGTGGCGAACTGCACCTGACCATCCTCATCGAGAACATGCGCCGCGAAGGTTACGAGCTCGCCGTGGGTAAACCCCGCGTGCTCACGAAGACCATCGACGGCGTCGTGCACGAGCCCTTCGAAGCGCTGACCGTGGACATCGACGAGAACCACCAGGGCGCTGTCATGGAGGCCCTCGGCCGCCGCAAGGGCGAGCTCAAGGACATGGCTAACGACGGCCGTGGCCGCGTGCGCATCGAATATCGCGTCTCGGCTCGCGGCTTGATCGGCTTCCAGAGCGAGTTCATGAACGCGACCCGCGGCACGGGCCTGCAGAGCCATATTTTCGACGGCTACGCGCCGCTGGCCGGTGACATTCCCGACCGCCACAACGGCGTGTTGATCAGCAGCGAACCCGGCTTTGCCGTGGCGTACTCGATCTTCGCGCTGCAGGAACGCGGCCGCATGTTCGTCTCGCACGGCGAGGCGGTGTATGAAGGCATGATCATCGGCATCCATTCGCGCGAGAACGATCTCGTCGTGAACCCGATCAAGACCAAGAAGCTCACCAACGTCCGCGCCGCCGGCAAGGATGACGCCCTGATCCTCACGCCGCCCATCGATCTCACGCTCGAATATGCGGTGGAGTTCATTGCCGACGACGAACTGGTGGAAGTGACGCCGAAGAGCATCCGCATCCGCAAGCGCAAGCTGCTCGAGCATGAAAGGAAGCGCGCGAGCCGCGTGGACGAGGCGCTGCTGGCCTGATTCCTTCGGGCGTTTGTCATATGCGGCGCGCGTAAACACGCCGCTGTGACGCGACTCCCGGAATGCGCTCATCGTCCCGGACGCTGAGTATCCACTTTCGATTGCGGCACCTACCCTGACTTCAACAAGTACAGGGGAAAGATTCATGAAGAAGCCGTCTTCGAAGTGGCACGCAATCAGCATCGTGGTTCAGGAATCGAGTTGCGCAACCGCTGCGATGTGCAGGAACAAGCGCTTCCTGTCGGCGCAGGTCCCCATGCTGCCGATGCGCGATTGCGACCGCGCAGCCCAATGCGCCTGCAAGTTCAAACACTTTGACGACCGCCGTAGCGGCGTGCGCCGTACCGGCGATATGCACAACGACGTGAGATCGCAATTCCTCGAGCACAACCGCAGGGCGACGCGCGGCCGCCGCACGGTAGATAGCCGCTAGCGCAATCCCGCTACTTGATGCCGTAGTCCACGGTGACGACGACGCGCGCAATCTTGTCGACCGTGGTCTTGTCGTACGTGCCGCCCCAGTCGCTGACATCCGCGTTGGCGCTGGCCGGCAGGATGTAAAACGCGCCCTGCGACGCCGAGCGCATCGCGCCCACCTCGACACCGCCGTTTTTCGCGAACTCCTGGGCGCGCGCCCGTGAATTCTGCATGGCCGCGCCGATCAGCGACATCTTCACGTCTTCGAGGTTCGACACCAGGAACTGCGGTTCACCGAAGGACACCGGATGTCCGTCGGCCTCGAACTGCACGATGCCCCTGGCCGCTGCGATGATCTTGCCAATGTCCGCGGTGTTGATGGTGATCGACTGGCGCGCGATGTGCCCATCCTGCACTGAACGCATGTTGCCGTTGGGGCTTTCCACCTGTTCGTAGTTAGGTTCGCTCGCCTCGTTGGATTCGGTCAGCGACGCCGCTTCGAACCCGGCCTTGCCCAGGAACTGGTCGAGCGCCGGCCGTTCCTTGCGCAGCTTGCCCAGCGCCTCGGCAATCGTCGCGCCCTTGACCTGGAGACGGATGGTCCATTCCGCGCGATCTGCCTTGATGGGCTTCTCCGCCAGGCCCTTGACCGAGATGGACTCGCGACCGCCGCCGACCTGCTTGACCTGGTAGCCCAGGACCGACGCCGCGATGATGAGCGCGACCGAGAAGATGATGGTTCTGAGCATGGACGCCCTCTTTATTAGTGCCCGACATCCGTGCGACAGCGTCGCCGATGACAAGTTCAGGGATTGTGGCAGACTTCGCCCCCATGACTGGCGTCGATCTGCAAACTGAAAACGTCGCAAACATCATCCAGCTGGCGCTGGGCCCGGTGTTCCTGCTCTCGGGCGTCGGCATCACGCTGAGTATGCTCACCCAGCGGCTGTCGCGCATCGTCGACCGTGCGCGCACGCTCGAAGACCGGCGTGAGGCAACTGCCAACGAAGCAAAGCTCAAGCAGATCGACCGGGACCTGCGCGTCATCCTGCGCCGCGCGCGTTACATCAACAGTGCCATCGGGCTGTCCACCACCTCGGCACTGCTCACCGCCCTGGTGGTGACTCTGCTGTTCGCCAGCGCATTCACGCCCATGAGCGTCGGCGGCGTCATCGCCGTCATGTTCGTTGCCTCGATGGTGTGTCTGTCGACGGCGTTTCTCATGTTTCTCATCGAGGTGCGCATCGCCACCAATACGCTGCGCATCGGCGTTCAGAAGCAGGACAAGTGATGCGCCGGGCCTCACTCGCTTCGGTCTGTCTTGCCGCTGCCGGCGCCGCCTTCGCCATCGGTCCGAGCGATCGGGAAAAGCCGCCCACCACGACCCAGGTCATGGAGTCCGCGAAGCCGGAGGACTGGCGGCGGCCCGACCCTGCCAACACTCTTTACATGGAGCTTTCGGGCGGGCGGGTCATCATCGAGCTGGCGCCGCGCTTCGCGCCGCAGCACGTCACCAACATCAAGCAGCTCGTTGCCGAAAAATTCTTCGACGGGCTCGGCGTCGTCCGCGTGCAGGACAACTTCGTCGCCCAGTGGGGCGACGCCGACAAGACGCGTCCCACCGAAAGCGCGCTGCGCAAGTTGCCGGATGAGAATGCGTTCGCCTTCAGCAAACGCCTGCCGTTCGTCAAACTACCCGATGTCGACGGCTATGCGCGCGAGACCGGCTGGATCGACGGCTTCCCCGTGGGCGTCGAGCGCAAACCCTCGGGTCAGGCGTGGATGACGCACTGCTATGGCGTCGTGGGCGTTGGTCGTGAGGATTGGCCCGACACCGGCAGCGGCGCGGAACTCTACGTCGTGATCGGCCAGGCGCCGCGCCAGCTCGACCGCAATATCGTCACCGTCGGCCGCGTATTGCGAGGCATCGAACTGCTGTCGTCCTTGCCGCGCGGCACGGGTGGTGGGCTGGGTATGTATGAAAAGCCGGAGCAGCGCGCTCCCATCAAGTCCATCCGGCTCGCCGTCGACGTTCCTGATGCCGAGCGAACCGCCATCGAGGTGTTGCGCACGGATACCCCGCTGTTCGCCAGGTATGTCGAATCGCGCCGCAACCGCCGCGATAGCTGGTACATCGTGCCGGCCGGCCATACCGAGGTGTGCAGCATCAACATTCCCGTGCGCGACGTCCCCGCGCGCTAGAATTCGCGCCCTATGGGCAGAATCTTCGAAGTACGAAAGCACACGATGTTCGCGCGCTGGGACCGCATGGCCAAGCAGTTCGCGCGCATCGCCAAAGACATCAACATGGCCGTCAAGGCCGGCGGGGCGGATCCGAATTCCAACCCGGCGTTGCGGCGTGCGGTGCAGAACAGCCGCAACCTCAACATGCCCAAGGACAAGGTCGAGGCAGCCATCAAGCGCGCCGCGGGCAAGGACGCCACCGCCTACGAACAGATCATCTACGAGGGCTACGCGCCGCACGGCGTCGCGGTCATCGTCGAAGCCGCCACTGACAATCCCACGCGCACCGTGGCGCAGGTCCGCGCCATCTTCTCCAAGGGCAGCGGCAATCTCGGCACCACCGGCAGCGTCGCATTCCAGTTCCGCAAGATGGGTGTGTTCCGCCTGAACCCTGCGGGCATCGATCACGATGACCTCGAGCTCTATCTCATCGACCATGGGCTCGAGGAGATGGGAGACAGCGTCGGCGACAAGGGCGAGCCGCAGATCGTGGCGCGATGCCTGTTCCCGGAATTCGGCCACATGCAGGAAGCGCTCGAGAAACGCGGCATTCATCCGCTCATCGCCACCCACGAATACATCTGCACCACGCCCGTGGAGTTGCCCGAGGCGCAGGCCACCGAGGTCCTGGAGCTCATCGACACGCTCGAACAGAATGACGACGTGCAGAACGTCTACCACTCTCTAGTTTAGACATGGAAGCCATCGAAGCGCTGAACACGCGCGCCTCCGCAAAGACCTTCGGCGATATCGCCCCCACGAAAGACCATCTGGCCACCGTGTTGCAGGCCGCGGTCCGCGCGCCCGACCACGGCCGCCTGCGGCCGTGGCGTTTCATGCTCATCGAAGGCGACCAGCGCCGGAAATTCGGCGAGATGCTGGCGGCCTCCGCGCTGCGTCGCGTTCCGGGGCTCAGTGACGGTGATCTGCAGCGAGAGCGCGGCAAGGCTTTGCGCGCACCGCTCATCATCGTCGTCGCCTGCCGCATCGTGCCCGGCACCAAGATTCCGGCCATCGAGCAGATCCTGGCAGCCGGCGCCGCCGCGCAGAACATCCTGCTGGCGTTGCACACGCTGGGCTATGTCGCCGCGTGGAAAACCGGCGAAGCGGCGTACGACACGGAAGTGAAGAAGTCGTTGGGCTTCGCCGCCGACGATCATCTCGTCGGGTTCATCTACACCGGTGGCGGCGCTGGTGCGACGTTCGCGGCGGGCAAAGCCGCCAGCGTTCAGGATGCGATGCTCGCCTTTCCGGGCTGAAAACGCAGCAGGGCGATGCCGAGAACGAAATAACCGAAGCACACGACGCTGGCTTCGGGGCCTTGCGGCCCACCGGTGAGCCAGTCCGCGCCCACCGGTTTCAGGTCTAACAACAATGCCGGAATCCCCACATCGAGTCCGGTGAGCGGCAGCCCGAAGCCGATGGCCAGCAACCAGTTCCAGCCGGCGTGCCAGCCCATGATGCCGAGCACGCTGCGCGTTCGCAGCACCCACGCGCAGGCAAACAACCCGAACAGGAACGTGCCGACCGACACCAGCCAGTGAGCGCGCGGGCTGAAGTGCAACAGCGAGAACAGCGCCGAGCTCACGACTACCGCAATGGGCACGTTGAATTTCTTCGTCAGCACCGACATCAGCCAGCCGCGGAACAACAGCTCTTCCACGCTCGACTGCAACGCGAACGTGAACAGCAGGAGCACGACAGGCACCAGCGACGCAGGTTGAGAAAATGCCGGCGCCACCGCTGTGAGTTCGAGGCCGCCGGCCATCCAGATGATCATGACGATGCCGAAGAGCCCCACCAGCCCGAACGCGTGACCGCGCAGGAATTCACGAAGCTTGTGTTCACCGCGAATACCGATGCTCGCGAGCGAACGGCGCTCCACGAACCTTACCCACGCCAGCAGCAACAGCAGCAGGAAACCGAAGGGAACGAGCGTGAACGCAACCAGCGCCGCGGGATCCAGCGGGTTTCCCTCGGGGCTGATGTTTACGAATTTCGAGATCAGCATGTCGCCGGGCAAGGCGGTGGCGATTACGAATACCAGCGCCAGGAACGGCGCAAGCGCGCCCCAGGGAATCCAGCCGCGGGCCGGTTCTGCCGGATAGAGGTCCTGCGAACGAAGGAATGGCATCGGGTCCCTTGCTTATGGGTCGTCGAATGCCAGCAGTTCCGCGCCTTCGCGGACCTGGTCGCCGGGAGCACACAGCACACGAGCGATCCTGCCGGCGGCAGGCGCAGTGATCGTCTGTTCCATCTTCATGGCCTCGAGCACCACGAGGGGTGCGCCTTTGGCAACCTCATCGCCCGCCTTCACGTGTACGGCCAGCACCCGGCCCGGCATGATCGCGAGCAGGCCGCCGTGTGCGTCGGCGTGTTCCGAGACCGGTAGATAGGGATCGATCCACTCGAACACCCGGTGTTCACCGCCATTGAACAGATGTATTTCATTGCCGACCACGAATGTGCCTGGCGCTTCGCTGCCGGAGAATGACCCCGCGACTTCGCGTTCGATCTCGCCCTCGCGCAGTTTCAGGCGCCGCTCCCCGCGGACGCCGAGCGCCCAGGCGTCACGGCCATCCCACGGTGAGCGCGCCTGCAAGAGAGTCGCCTTCCGGCGCTCCGCCAACCAGTGGGCCTGCGCTGCCAGCTCCCACATTTCGCGTGATGTCTCGCCGCGCGGCGCGAACAAATGTTCACGCTCGCGTTCGATGAGCGCGGTATCCAGCGCGGCGTCCACGAATGCCGGCGCACTCATGAGCCGCCCGAGAAACTCGACGTTGGTGCGCACTCCGACGATCTGGTACTGCGCCAGCGCCATCCGCATGCGGGCGATGGCCTCGGCCCGCGTCTCTCCATGCACGATGAGCTTGGCGATCATGGGATCGTAGAACGGCGTAATCTCATCACCCTGCCGTACGCCGGTGTCGATGCGCACGTCGGCAGTGGCCGCCGGCATCGCCACGTGCGCCAGCTTGCCGATCGATGGCATGAAGTCACGCGACGGATCTTCGGCATACACGCGCGCCTCGATGGCGTGACCGGAGATCGCAAGCTCCGACTGCTTGCGAGGCAACGGCTCACCCGCCGCCACGCGCAGCTGCCACTCCACGAGATCCAGCCCTGTAATCATCTCCGTAACAGGATGCTCGACCTGGAGGCGCGTGTTCATTTCCATGAAATAGAAGGCATCATCCGCGGCAATGAACTCCACGGTGCCCGCACCGCGATAGTGGACCGCGCGTGCCGCGGCGACCGCAGCTTCACCCATCTGGCGCCGGCGTTCGGGCGTCATGCCCGGCGCGGGCGCTTCTTCGATGACTTTCTGGTGCCGACGCTGGACCGAGCAATCGCGCTCGAAAAGATAGACAGTGTTGCCGTGGTTGTCCCCGAACACCTGCACTTCGATGTGCCGCGCGGCGCTCAGGTATTTCTCCACCAGCACGCGGCCGTCTTTGAAACTGGAGGAGGCCTCACGCTGGCAACTGGTCAGCGCAGCCGCGAAATCCGCCGCGCGGTCCACGCGCCGCATGCCCTTGCCTCCACCACCAGACACCGCCTTGATGAGCACGGGGAAGCCGATCTGCTCCGCCTGCTGCAATAGATAGTCTGGCTCCTGGCGATCGCCATGATAGCCCGGCGTGAGCGGCACTCCCGCCCTCTTCATGAGCGCTTTTGCGGCGGACTTCGAACCCATCGCAGCGATTGCCGCGGGGGTCGGGCCCACAAAAACGACGCCCTCGCGTTCGCAGGCGGTGGCGAACTCCGCGTTCTCCGAAAGAAATCCGTAGCCGGGGTGAATGGCGTCCGCGCCCATTTTCCTTGCCGCCGCGAGGATGACCTCGCCGCGCAGATAACTTTCCTGGGGACGCGAGCCGCCGATGTGCACGGCTTCATCGCAGGCGGCGACGTGCGCGGCCTTCGCGTCGGCGTCGGAATACACCGCGACGGTGCGGATACCCAATCGCCTGGCGGTGCGCGCGATGCGGCAGGCAATCTCGCCCCGGTTCGCGATCATCAGCTTGGCGAACACGCTGGAGCTACTTCTTCGGCGCCCAGGAAGGCGCCCTTTTCTCGAGAAACGCGGCGATACCTTCGCGGCCTTCGGGCGACACGCGCGCGTCGGCGATGCACTTCGCGGTGGCGGCCAGCAACACATCGTCCATGGGAGTTTCGACCACGTCGGCGAGCAGGCGTTTGGTAGCAGCCAATGCCGCCGGGCTCGCGGCCAGGAGGTGATGCGCGATTCTCTCGACTTCGCGATCGAGGCCGTCCATCAATGTGACTTCGTGGACCAGGCCCAGCGTACGCGCCTGCGATGCGGTGAATTTTTCGCCCGTGAGCATGTAGCGCGCGGCCTGGCGCGCGCCCATGGCACGGACCAGGTGCGGCGAAATGGTGGCCGCCACGATACCGAGCTTCACTTCCGACAGCGCAAAGTGAGCGGCTTCGGCGGCGACCACGATATCGCAGGCGGCGGCGAGGCCGACGCCACCACCAAACGCATCGCCCTGCACGCGACCGATGACCGGCCGGGAACAGGAATGCACGGCATGAAACATGCGCGCCACCTTCAGTGCGTCAGCGTGGTTGTCGGCGTGGCTGAAGGTCGACATCGAACGCATCCAGTTCAGGTCGGCGCCGGCGCAGAACGCGGGTCCTCGTGAGGTCACGACCACCACGCGCGTCTCGACCGAAGCTTCGACCTCCGCGAAAGCCGCGGCGACTTCCGCGACCAGAGTGTCGTTGAACGCGTTGCGGACCTCCGGGCGATTGAGCCACAACCACCGTACCGCGCCGCGCTGATCGACCTCGATGTGCTGGTAGTTAGTCATGCGTCACGCTTGCTCACATTCTGAATACGCCGAAGCGGGTTTCGGGAACGGGTTGGCGCAACGCCACGCTCAAACCGAGCGCAAGGCACATGCGCGTGTCGACCGGGTCGATGACACCATCGTCCCAGAGCCGCGCGGTGGCGTAATAGGGATTGCCCTGTGCCTCGTATTGCTCGCGAATCGGCGTCTTGAACGCCGCTTCTTCGTCGCTGCTCCACGTTCCACCCTTGCCTTCGATGGCGTCACGCCGCACGGTGGCCAGCACGTTGGCGGCCTGCTCGCCGCCCATGACGCTGATGCGCGAGTTCGGCCAGGTCCACAGGAAACGCGGCGCGTAGGCGCGGCCACACATGCCGTAATTCCCGGCACCGAAGCTGCCGCCGACGATCACCGTGAACTTCGGTACGCGCGCGCAGGCGACCGCGGTGACCATCTTCGCGCCATGCCTGGCGATACCTTCGTTTTCATACTTCTTGCCGACCATGAAGCCGGTGATGTTCTGCAGGAACACCAGCGGGATGCGCCGCTGGCAACAAAGCTCGATGAAGTGTGCGCCTTTCTGCGCGGACTCGGAAAACAGGATGCCGTTGTTGGCGAGGATGCCCACGGGCATGCCGTGGATGCG
>DASQJS010000326.1:0-7717 GCA_035630995.1 Steroidobacteraceae bacterium
GGCTGCAGCCAAGGAGTTCATCACGCGCCAAGTGAAGGAAGGCAAGCCGTTCTTCACGTGGTGGAACGGCACGCGCATGCATTTCCGCACGCACGTGAAGAAAGAGCACATCGGACTCTCCGGGCAGGATGAGTACAACGACGGCATGGTCGAACATGACATGCACGTGGGCGAACTGCTCAAACTGATCGATGACCTCGGACTCGCCAACGACACCATCGTGCAGTATTCAACGGACAATGGCCCGCACTACAACACTTGGCCCGATGCGGGCACGACGCCATTCCGAAGCGAGAAGAATTCAAACTGGGAAGGTGCGTTCCGCGTTCCGGCCTTCGTCCGCTGGCCCGGCCATTTCCCCGCCGGCGTCACGTTGAATGGCATCGTCTCTCACGAAGACTGGCTGCCGACGTTCGCCGCCGCTGCGGGCGCGCCCGATATCAAGGCAAAACTGCTCAAGGGTGGCGTGTCGCTCAATGGCCGCACTTACAAGAACCACATCGACGGCTACGATCTGACCGATTACCTGAGCGGCAAGGTGAAGGAATCGCCGCGCAATGAGTTCATCTATGTCGGCGATGACGGAGACGTCATGTCCATCCGTGTCGGTGACTGGAAGGCAACTTACCTCGAGAATCGCGCCGAGCAATTGCAGGTGTGGCGCGAGCCCTTGATCAAACTTCGGCTGCCGTTGCTGTTCAACCTGCGTCGTGATCCGTTCGAGAGGTCACAGCACAACTCGAACACCTATCACGACTGGATGATCGACCGGGCTTTTGTGCTGGGTCCGATGCAAATGGTGGCCAGCGAGTTCCTGTTGACCATGAAAGATTTTCCACCCAGTCAGACGCCGGGGGATTGGAGTCTTGCGTCGCTCGAACGCCAGATCAAATCGATGACCGCGCCTGGTCAGTGAGTCAATGACAGAGCGCCGCCGGAAACGGCGGCGCTTTTTGACCCATGCAAGAGTTGCGGGTTCAATAGAGGAAGCTCAGCGTCACTCCGATGCCGTTGGTGTAACGCGTAGATGATTGTGAGTCGCGTTGCCGGCCGACGTATACATCCCACTCGAGATGCTGCCCGCGCGGGATCACCACGCCGCCTTCGAAGCGATATCGGCTCACCGAGTCGTGGCGACTGTCGTAAAAGGCCTCGAGACTTGCGTATGGGTTGATCGCGACGTCACGCAGCTTCGTTTCGTATTCCAGACGAAGGCGATTGCGCACGCGATAGGAGTCTTCGTTCGCCTGGTCGCGCAGATCTAGACGCGTTCGATCCACCAGCAAGGCGCGTTCCGACAGTCGCCAGCGGTAGTTGAAATCGAAAACCAGGCGACGTTCGATGCTGTCGGTCTCGCCGGGCTCCGTGGCGACGCCACGCACGTAGACGTAGCCCGCGCGGACGGAGATGCGCTCGCTGGTGCGATAGTCGAAGTACGCGCCGAACGTGCCGTCGGTCTTCTCGCCATCCTCGCGATCGCGCGTGCCGGCGAGCGTGAACAGAAGGCGGGCCGGCTTCGAAAGCTTCACCCACAGGTCGAGTTCCGGCCAGAACTCACGAGTGGTGTCGCCGCGGGCAGCCATTGGCAGTGCCAACGCCGCCATCAACAAAGGCACGAGGCGTTTTCGTTTCAAGGTTCAGGCGGCTGTAGCGGGTTTCGGCGGGAATACGGCTTTGGCATCGCGCACGAACAGCGCGCGCAGCTTGTCCCAAAAGTCCCCGCCGAGCACGAACAGACTCACGATCTGCAGCACGTCGCCCAGCTTCTCATAGCGGTGCGTCGCCTCCGCGCCGCCGGGCAGAACCGGGCCGATATACGTGAGCAGCAGTCCAAGGAAGAAAGGAAACAGGAACATCACGAGGCCGAGCCGATACCGCCAAGGGCCGACTTCTGCGGCAGGCGCGGCCTTCTTGAAGAAACCAAATACCACCGATTTCAGGTAGGCGAAGCCGGGCTTGCCCAGGATCGCGATCGCCCCGATCAGAAATACTTTGGGTACGACCACCACCAGCAAGGTGGTGAGCGTCGCCTTGACTGAAGTTGCCAGGTCCGAGCTGGTTACGAACGGCACCAGTCCGAGGCCGATGATCCAGCCCGCCGCGAAAACAGCAACGCCTGCCCAGAGACGGCCGGTGGGGGGAGCTATCGCGGCGATGGGTGTTTTGCTTGGCGCACTCACTTCCTGGTCTCCACAGTCGTTGTTTGTTGCGCGTCACGAGGCCACAGCATCGCCATCATTCCGACCGCAAACGCGCCGGCGATGAGGAAGTGCATGAGCCGCGTCAACCAGATGGAAAACGTTCCCGAGTCGGACCCGATGCTCGAGCTGAACACGATCAGGCAGGCGTTGAATGCGACCACGACAAGGGCCGCCATCGGATCGCCGCGCGTGATGCGCCAGCCGATGATGAGTGATCCCGCCAGCACCACCAGCGTGAATGTCGCGAGCGAGGGGTTGAGCACCAGCATCAGGATCAACGCCAGGCTCGCGATGCCACCGGCGATGTTTGCCAGTACGAGCCCCAGTGCTTGTTTGCGTCCGCCTTGCAGGTTGAGGCTGGACACGATCATGACGGTCGCAATCATCGCGGGAAGAGCCTGGGCGAGGCCAAACATGAGATACACGAGCATCAAGGGAGCGACAATCGCGGTGCCCAGCAGCGCACTGCGCAATGCCAGCGCGGGCGGCATCGCCACTGGCTTGGCCGCGGCCTTCGGCGGGGCGACCTTGGGCCAGAATAGGTAGACCAGCCAGACGACCATGACTGCGACAAAAGCGGCTCGCGCCAGCGCATACGCGAACTGGCCGGCGACATACGTCGACTGCAGGGAGACCACCGGGATGGCGGTGATGCAGATCATCAGCATCAGCGGGCCGAGGATGGGTGCCCCCTGGCTCAGCGCGTACAGGGCGCGGAACACCACGAGCGCCGTGATTCCGAACAGGATGATGGGTGCGCCGCGCAAAGCGGCACACAACAGCACTGCAATCAATGCGGATCCAGCGACCAGGATGATGAAACTGAAGCCGACCTTTGGCGGCGGCCGCACGGGAATGTTGGTGAGCAGCACGGCCGCAAACACCGGCGGCAGAAACGTGGGCGTCCACTCAAGGAGTTCGGCGGCGACGAACGCGATCGTCACGCCGAAGGCGAGCCGCATGACTGCGTGAGCGCGCGCGTCCATTCAGTAGCCCATTCCTTAGTAGAAGTAGCTCATCCAGGACACGATGCGCAGCCAGATGCGTCCGAGGGGATTCAGCAGCCAGGAATTGGGATTGGTGAGGATCAGCACGTTGGCCTGCGCCCCATTGCGCAGTGGCAGGTTGCCGAGCGCACTGCTGGCTTCCGCGTCGAGCGCGATACGCACTGGAAACCGCTGCGGCTCACGCAGCCAGCCTTTAGCCGACTGCACGTCGGGCAGGGTACCCGCAGGTGCCTCGCCGCCGCGCGTGACGCCCCAACCCACACTGTCGACCTTGCCGTCGAACACGCGGCCCGGCAACAGGTCGAACGCCACGCGCACGGTATTGCCGCGGGCCACCTTGCCGAGCTGATTCTCCCGTAGATAGGCCGTGAGCCAGACGCTGTCGCCTGGGATGAAACTCATCACGGGTTGTCCGCGATTGGCGTATTGACCCCTGGACAGGCGCAGGTTGGTGATCATGCCGTCAGCCGGCGCGAGCACGGTCGTGTTGGTGAAGTCGAGTCGCGCCTGTGCGAGCGCGGCGCGTGCCTGTTGCAACTGTGGATTGGCGTCACCCGGAGGCCCCAGTTTCTGCTTCGCGCTTTCCAGGTCCGCCTCGGCGCGAGCCAGGTCCGCACCGGCGCGCTCGATTTCCGAGCGGGCCCTGATGGAATCCGTTTCCGACAGCGCTTTTTCCTTGGTCAGGTCGAAGATGATGCCGCCAAGTTCCTTGCTCGTCGCGAGTTCGGTGCGCTGCTTCGAGAGCGAGGCCTGCGTCGAGCGTACCTGGGCGGTGGAAACCTTGAGGTTCTGCTCCACCAGCGCGAGGTTGGCTTCAGCGACGCGCAGCGCGATCTCGAAAGGTTCCGCGTCGATGCGATACAGCAGTTGCCCTTTCGTCACGCGCTCATTGTCGTGTGTGGCGACTTCGATCACCTGCCCGGATACCTGGGGAGCAATCTGCACCAGCATCGCTTCGATGTTCGACTGCGAGGTGTAAGGCGTGACGCGGTCCGAAGCCACGTGATAGATGAACAGCACCAGCAGCGTAATCAGGACGCCCTTGGTGATGGTTTTCACCGGATCGCGGGGCTTCTTCGTCTCAACCGGTGCAGCGGGCGGTGCCTCGCTCATCGGTGCGTCTTCTATGGGGGTCGCCTTGGTGTCCATGTGAATTCTTCAGGGAAATGATTTCGGATCTTGCGCCATGTCGACGCGAGGCTGGGCCGCGAGGGCTGCGGCATCGACTACCCAGCCGCCACCCATTGATGCATAGATGTTCACCAACGCAAAGAAGGTTTCACTCTTGGCCTGTGTGTAGTCGAGTTCCGCGGCGAACAGGCCGCGCTCGGCATCGAGCACTTCGAGATACCCTGAGTATCCGTTGTCATAGCGCAGGTTGGCGAGCCGCGCGTATTCGCGCATCGAGTCCACGCGCTCTTTCTGTGCCAACAGCGCTTCGCGCGATTTCTGACTGGCGATCAACGCATTCTCGACATCACGGAAGGCCGTGCGAATCGCGCGTTGATAGGCGAGCAACGTTTGCTGCTGGCGCGCCTCCGCAACACTTACCTGGCCGGAAATGGCGCCGCCGGTGAAGATCGGTCCGGCGACCGCGGCGCCGTAGCTGTAGAGCTCGGCGGGACCCGTGAACAAAGTGTCGAAGGAGTTGCTGACGCTGCCAAACAGCCCGGTCAACGAAATGCTGGGGTAATACAGCGCCTTTGCCGCGCCAATGCGTGCATTCGCGGCGATGAGGTTGAGCTCGGCCTGCTTGATGTCCGGCCGGCGTTCGAGAATCTCCGAGGGCAGACCTGCCGGAACGATCGGCAATCCGAGCGAATCGATTTTCATGGTGCGTGCAATGGGGCCGGGATTGCGTCCGAGCAGCAATGCCAGCGCGTTTTCGATCTGTGCCTGCGCCTGTTCGAGCGGCGGGATCGTTGACTTTGTGACGGCGTATTCTGAACGTGACTGGGACAGTTCGAATTCCGAGCTGGCGCCACGCTTGTAACGCGCTTCAAAGATTCTCATCGCCTCCGCGCGACTGAGCAGGGTGCGCCTCGCGATGTCCAGCTGCGCATCCACGCCGAGCAGGGTGATGTACGTCGAGGCCACCGTCGAAACGAGCGTGAGCACCGCGAAGCGCCGGCCTTCTTCGCTCGCCAGCAAGTCCGCACGGCTTGCTTCGGTGAGTCGGCGCAATCGCCCGAACAGGTCGATTTCCCAGGATGCGAACGCGTCGACGCGCACGCTGTCCGCGGCGGCGTTGGGTGGCGTACGCGCGCTGCCGACGGCGGCTTCGGCGCCGACTTGCGGCAATTTTCCTGATCGGGTAACTCCGAGGTTGCCATAGAACTCGTCGACACGAGCCGCGGCGATGCGCACATCGAAGTTGTCGGAAAGTGCAATGCTGATGAGCTCATCCAGCGTCGAGTCGTGAAACTGCTTCCACCATTCCGTGTTGGCAAGGTCATTGGCTTCCACGACGGCGAAGCGATATTTCTCCGGCGCTTCGATCTCGGGCCGGACGTAGTCGGGTCCGACCGTGCACCCGGAGTGAAGGCCGCAGGCAAGCAAGACCGCTGCAGTGATGGCGCCGCGCATGAGGCTCGCGAACCTCAGAATTCCTTCTCCAGCTGGCCGGCCTCGCGCAGTTTGTCGACCTGGTAGAACTTCGCCCAGCTGTTGGTCAGTGCAAACAGCGCTGGCTTGCCGATGATCTTGCCGAGACTGCTCGGCAGCGAGAACTTGCGATCGTTGGAGAAATAGTTGAAGTACTTTTGATAGTCCTCGTCGGCGGCGCCGAGGATGTTGCGCGCCGCGAAGCTTCCCGTGAACGCCGCCCACGGAATGCCCACCGCACCGAAAATGAAGCGGATATGCGGCTGTGTCGGGGGTTTCGCGATCGTCGGCAACAAATCGCGTGTGGCGTCGATCTGCCCCGGCCAGAATTGCATGAACGACACGCTGCTCAGTTCCGGGAAGTGATCGTAAAAGTCCTTGATGATCTTGCGGATGATGCGCGGGCTGTTGAATGCATCCTTGAGATAGGTGGTGATCGGCGTGCCGCCGCCGAGCAGCAGCCGGTTGTCAGCGGTCAACCGGAAGTAGGTGTACACGAGCTTCGAGTCCCAGCACTGCATCTGTTCCCCTGACGGGAATAGGATTCGCAGCTCCTTGTCGGTCAGCGGCTCGGTCATGCTCAGGAACGTCTGCGCGTGGAACATTTCATGCGCCAGTGGACTGATGGACTCGTCCATCTTGTCCACCGCAATGATGATCTTGTCGGCCGTGATGCTGCCGCCATGCGTGTACACGGTGTGGTCTTCGAGCCGCTCCATCTCCGTGCTCTCGTAGACTTCCATGCCATTGTCGACCAGCAGGTTCTTGAACCCCTGCAGGCACGCCAGTGGATTGATGCCGTATGTGCCGCCGTAACGAATACCGGCCGTGTAGCCCTGGGCGCCGAGGATTCCCCTGAGCTGCTGCTGGTCGTACGTGCGCTGGTCGGTGAACCCCACTTCCTGTCGGCAGTGAAGCTCCTCGTCCACCATCTTCTGGCCGCCTTTGCCCAGCCCCAGGAACAGCGAGTCCTGCTTGATCAGACCGCACTTGACGTCGTGCTTCTGGATGGCCGCGACCAGGCGCTCGATGCCTGAGAGCGGGGCTGCCCAGATTTCTCCGGCCGCCTTGACGCCATAGCGGCGTACGAGCTGGTGCAACTCGAGCTCGCTGTCGGGCGTGAGGAATCCGGCGCTGCGACCGGAGGAGCTGCCGCCGACGATGTTCTTGTCGATCAGCACCACCTTGTGGCCGGTTTTCAGGAACTCGATGGCTGCCGCGACACCGGCAAATCCGGCGCCGACGATGACCACATCGGCCTTGATGTCGCGGGTGAGCGGCGGGCAGTGCCGATGCTCATTGACGAGCAGCGTGGTGAACCACCAGTTCTGATTCACCAAGCGGAATTTCTTAGCCAATGTGCACCTGTCTTGTCGCAATTATTGGCGGGCGGCCAGCCAGTCTTGGGCCGCAGCCAACCGTTCGGGCTCGAAAAACTCGATCGGAAATGGGCGCAATCCCTTGGCCGTGAACAGCAGCGCAAGCTCTTCCCATTTGCGGTCGCCGACAATCGCCATGCGCTCGACGCTGGCATCACTGTCGGAGAACGAAAAGTCGTTCCATGCACCGCCGCGTTCCCACCCCTTGAAGTTCTCGGTGAGCACGAGTACGCGCCACTTGCCGCCAGTGCCGACGATCTTCGCAGCCGCCGCCTGCATACCCGTGAGCTCGGGCTCGGTCAGCGTGCCACTCACTTTTACGGTCAGCACGTGACCGGCCACGCTGGCGATTTCGGCACTCATGGGGAGAAACCTCGCGTTGCGCATAACTAGTTCGCCGCGATGCGGCAGCAATATCGAACCGTGCGCCGCCGACGGGAATGAGACCTTGGTCCCATGATCGGAAGTGCGCCTTCCGGTATCAAATCAGCTAATAAATCCCTGGGGCGCGCAATGAATGTTGGAC
>DASQJS010000327.1:0-8836 GCA_035630995.1 Steroidobacteraceae bacterium
CTTCTTCCAGCCGAAGCCTCCGCTCACCTTGCTGGTGACCTCACCGCTCAATGTCGGAACCAAGGGGCGCGTGCTCTATTACGACGTCGGTCGCAGCGCGAGTGTCGTGATGCTGGCGCAGGACGGCGGGTTGGCCTTGCGCACCAATGGCCTTCCCGAAGCGTTGATGGACAGTCCCGGATCGCTGCAGCGCTTCAGCGGAGAGTTCTGGCTGTCCCCGCTCGCCGTGATCGCGAGGCCCAACACGCAAAACATGCTCATCGTCGGGTTTGGTGGCGGCGTGGTGGTCGAAGGTGTGCCTCCCAGCGTGCGCAGGATCGACGTCATCGAGCTCGAGCCGAAGGTCATCGAGGCCAACCGTGTGACCAGCGGGCTGCGCAAGCGCAATCCCCTCACGGATCCGCGCGTGAACATCATCCTCAACGACGCGCGCGGTGCGCTGCGGCTCACCAGCCGCCGCTACGACGCCATCGTCTCGCAGCCTTCGCATCCATGGACCGCCGGTGCGTCTCACCTGTACACGCGTGAGTTCATGCAGCTCGCGCATGACCACCTCACACTGGATGGCGTTTTCGTCCAGTGGATGAATGTCATCTTCATGGACGAGGACCTGATGCGTTCGCTGACCGCGACGATGCTCAGCGTGTTCGGCGAGGTGCGCGTCTATCGACCCGATCCGAACACTGTCGTGTTCCTGGCCAGCGATCAACCGCTGAATCCGGAGCTGCAACTGGCGCAGACCGGCTACCCGTTGCGCGGTGCGCCCCTGCACTACGCGCGGTTTGGCATCAACAACGCCGAGGATCTGCTGACGGCACTCGTGCTCGACGCGGAAGGCGCGCGACGCCTCGCCGCCGGCGCTCCGCTGATCACCGACGACGACAATCGTATCGCGACCTCGAGCATCTATGAGCAGCGGCGTGGCATGACGGGCGAGTCCAGCGGGCGGCTGGTGGCTGGCATGGATCCGCTGCAACGCGCCGATTCCGTTGCCTACGGACCGCTCAAGGACCTGATGTCTTTCCAGTACATCGCGCGGCGCACCAGCGTGTTCTCGATGCTGGATGCCAGTCTTTCCGATCGCATCGCGCGAATGGCGCAGATTCTTGCCGGCGATGCACGCGGTGAATATCTGCGCGCCTTCTACTACCGCATGAACCGCCAGCCGCAGCGCTCGAGCGAATTGCTGCGCCTGGCCATCGACGACTACCCGGCCGACGATTCCCTGCGCCTCGATTTCCTGCGTGGCGCGTTCAATGAACTGGCAATGGACAAGGCTCCTCCGGAAATCGTCGAGGTCGCCGCAAAATTGAATCCGCGCCCGGCGGGCATTCTGGCCGCCGCGCGGCATGCCGCCAGGAACGAATGGCGTGACGTGGCGATGGCCGATGCGCAACTCGCGGAGGTTCCCTGGACCGACGTCTGGTATGCGGAGGCACTCGAGTTGCGCGTGAACTGGCGCATTCGCATCACCGGTGACAAGGAACGGAAGCGCTTCGGCGACGAGGCCATCATGATGATCGACCGGCTCGCGATCATGAGTCCGACGCTGAACCTCTATGGGCTGCGCACGCACGCCGGATTCTCGGCCGGCCGACCTGAGATCGTGATCGAATCAGTGTCCAACTACGCGCGCCTGGCGCGGGGCATGGTGAGCGCCGGCATCAACACGGCCGAGTCGGTGCGCAACGATGCCAGGGCGTTGAGTGGAGTTCTCGACAACGTAGCGACGCTTCCCGGCGCGGACGCGGCGCGCATCGCCGAGGTGCGCGCCGAGATCAAGATCATTTCCGGAAGCTGAAGAGTCAGCCTGCCGCCGGCTGCGCAGGGACATCACCGACCGGTGTCGAGGGCGCAGGAGGCGCCGGCAATTGCGCGGGCACCGGCTCGGACGGGACTTCAGGCGGCGCCGGCAACATTTCCGGATCGAGCTCGAGGCCGATCATCTGCGGCAGGCCTGATGCATCCTTCAGGGTCGTCAGCACGAAATCCCAGTGGATAGCCGCCGGCGTTTCACCCAGCGCCGCATTGGCGCGCGCGTAGAAGCCTTCCAGGTCGACCTCCGCACGCTGTCCCTCGGCATCCACGGGCGGATGCACTTCGAGCCACACCTGGCCGCCGACCCGGGCGACTTTGACGGGCTCGTTGATGAGCCACACCGGCGTATTCACGGGCACGAGCGGAAACAACGCTTCGATGTCCTCGGGATACATGCGAATGCAGCCGTGGGTGATGGCCATGCCCACGGCGATCGGGTTGTTAGTGCCATGAATGAGGTAGGCGCCCGGAGTAATGCCGAGACGCATGGCGTACGCGCCGAGCGGATTGTCAGGACCGGCCTTGACCACGGCCGGCAAGGGGTCACCGCGTTCGGCGTGTTCCTTGCGTACCGACTCGGGCGGACTCCAGGTCGGGTTCTTGCGCTTGTCGACGATGCGCGTCTTCCCGAGCGGCGTATTCCAATCCATCTTGCCGATGCTCACCGGAAAGGTGATGACCTGGGGGACCTCGCCCTTCTTTGGCTTCGGAAAGTAGTAGAGGCGATGCTCGGGTAGATTGACCACGATACCTTCGCGTGGGCCCGGCGGCAGGAGTCGCTGACCGGGAATGACGATGGTCGTGCCCTCGCCCGGCAGCCAGGTATCGACACCGGGATTGGCGCGCAGGATTTCCTCGTAGCCCAGGCCGTAGCGCCGTGCGAGATCCGGCAATGTGTCCTCGCCGAATGCCGTAATGGTTTCGATATCGCCGAACATGAGCGCTTCGGCGTCCGCCAGTGGATACTGCGCGGCGTTCGCGCAAGCCGCGCTGCCAGCCAGCAGCGCGAGAATTTTCCAACGCATCGACAACACCTTGTAAAGAACCAATTTCTGGACACAGTCTTGCACAAATCCATACACTCGGCCGCCGTGAATGACGAACAGCTCGCCTATCTGCGCCAGTCGATCCGCACCATCGCGGACTACCCGAAACCGGGCATCCAGTTCCGTGACATCACCACGCTGCTGCGCGATGCCAGGGCTTTCGAAATCACCATCGACGCGATGATAGATCCCTGGCGCGACCGCCAGATCGACAAGGTCGCCGGCATCGAAGCGCGCGGATTCATTCTCGGCGGCGCGGTCGCGCGCGGCCTCCGCTGTGGTTTCGTGCCGATCCGCAAGCGCGGCAAGCTTCCGCACGAGACCGTGCGGGTCGCGTATTCGCTGGAATACGGCGTCGACGAAATGGAAATGCATACGGACGCCATTCGCGCCGGCGAAAACGTCCTGCTGCTCGACGACCTCATCGCCACCGGTGGCACTGCGACCGCGGCGGCGAAGCTGCTGCAGTCGGCGGGCGCCCAGGTCATCGCCGCCTGCTTCGTCATCGATCTGCCCGGTCTCGGCGGCGCCGCCCGCCTGCGAGCCGCCGGCAACTCCGTGCACTCCCTGCTGACGTTCTGATTGGCCACGCAGCCGCATATCTTCGTGCTCATCGCGGGCGCGTGGCATGGCGCGTGGTGCTGGGCGAAAGTGGCGCCCCTGCTCGTATCGCAGGGCCACCGCGTACTCACGCCCGAGCTGCCCGCCACCGGCGCCGACCCCACGGATCCCGCGGGTATCACGCTCGATACCTGGGCGCAATTCGTCGCCAGCACGGTCGAGAATGAACCCGCGCCCGTGACGCTCGTCGGCCACAGCCGCGGCGGCATCGTGATCAGCCGCGCCGCGGAGCTCGCCCCGGATCGCCTGCGAAGGCTGGTGTATCTCTCAGCCTATCTACTTCCCGCGGGTGGCAGCCTGGCGGAGTCCGCGCGCGCCGACCGCGAGTCGCTGGTGCCGCCCAACATGATTCCCGCCGAGGGCGGTGTCACCTGCAACCTGCGCGCGGAGGTGATCCGGCCTGCGCTGTTTGGTCAATGCACGGACGCAGACTACGAATACGCGCTCGCGCGCATGACACCGGAGCCGCTGAAGCCGCTGGTGACTCCGCTGAAGCTGACCGAGCCGAGGTTCGGCCGCGTGCCGCGTGCCTACATAGAATGCCTGCAGGACCGTACGGTGACACTGGCCGCCCAGCGGCGCATGCAGGCGGCCCTGCCCTGCGACCCGGTTCTCACCATCGATTCGGACCATTCGCCCTTCCTCTCGCACGCGCAAGAGCTGGCGCATTTGTTAGGCGGGCTTTGAACGGATGTTGATTTCGATCTGGATGCCGTCCGGGTCGAACACGAACAGCTGCCGAAGGTCGCTGCCCGGCACCTGAGTCGAACGGAACTTCACGCCATGCCGCGCGAAGCTCGCGGTCAGCTCGTCGTAGTCGGTGGCCGCAAACGCGATGTGATCCACGCTGCCGCTGCCATGATCCACCGGATCCGCGGGGTTGGCCGGAGTGCGCGAAGTTTCGTCGTAACTCGCACGCTCGCCGACGTGAATGGCGGCGATATCACCCACGTAGATCCACAGGCCTTTGAATTTGAACGGCGGCCGCGGCCCCGTGCGCAGCCCGAGCACGTCGCAGTAGAACGCGCGTGTTTTCTCGAGATCCTTGGCGAGCACCATGTAGTGCTGCATCTGTGTGATAGGCATAGTGGGGCCATTATATCAATGAGTTACAACCTTTTTCTCAGGTACTTTTCCTAGATCATCGTCACGGCGAACGGTAGCCACAACGACCCCAGGAAAACCGAAATCGCTGCGGCGCTTGCGACCAGTTCGAGGTCGAGACCTTCTCGGGCCGAAAGCACTACCGCCGTGAATCCCACGGGAGCCGATGCGCCCAATGCCGCAATTCCGGCCGCCGTACCTTCGAGGCCAAACAACAGTGCCAGGCCAAATCCGACCAGGCCGCCGAGCGCGGAGCGTAACACCACGCTCGCAATCACTTCGCGTCGGCGCATGCCGGCGGCACTCACGAGAAGTCCCATCGCAAGCGGCACTAACAACACCAGCAGCTGACCCACCACGAGAACCTTGTGCAGGAGATCGTCGGAGATCGGCGCGTCGGCCACATTCAGCCCGAGCGCGAGAAAGAGAATCCACAGCGGTGGGGCCGCCAGCGCACGGCGCAGCAGAACGGGAATGTCGTCGGTATGTCCACCGTACTTGCACGCCACGACGGTGGTGAGCGTCCACGCCATCACAGCATGACCCATGTCGAACATGACGAGCTGCGAAAATGCGACGGTACCCAGGCTCAGCGACGCGAACGGGTAGATCATCGCGATGTTCATCGACATGGCGCACAGCGACATCGCGCCTTCACTCTTCTTCGGAAGGCCAAGCCGGCGAGCGAGGAATGCCGCCACCGCCCAGCACACGAGGCCGGTGCAGACCGCAAGCGCGGGCAACACCGCGTGCTCGCGCGACAGCGTCGCGCCGGTCAACGCACCGAAGATCAGGATCGGCAGGCCCACATAGAACACGAAGTTGAGCAGCCAGCGGCCGTGCGCAGGTCCGGCCCACTCTGCGCGCCGCAGGATCACGCCTACGAAAAAGAGCGCGGCAATCGCCGCGAGGCGCCAGTGTTCCAGAAGTTCCACTTCGCCAATCTATACTGCGCCCCTTACCTACGCGAGGAGCCCCCATGATCGAGCTGTTCACCGCGGCGACGCCCAATGGCTGGAAGATCTCCATCGCGCTCGAGGAAATGGGCCTTCCGTACACGATGCGAGCGCTGGCCCTGTCGAAGCTCGAGCAGAAAGAAGAGTGGTATCTCAAGATCAACCCCAACGGCCGCATCCCGGCGATCATCGACCACGACAACGGTGACTTCGCGGTGTTCGAGTCCGGCGCCATCCTCATCTATCTCGCCGAGAAGAGCGGCAAATTCCTGCCCACCGAACCCAAGGCGCGCTCGCGCGTGCTGCAGTGGCTGATGTTCCAGATGAGCGGAGTGGGTCCCATGATGGGCCAGGCGAACGTCTTCTACCGGTATGCGCCGGAAAAGATTCCGTACGCCATCGAGCGCTATCAGCGCGAGGTGCGCCGCTTGTTCGAAGTCATGGAGCGCCAGCTCGGTGTCAGTGAATACATCGCTGGACCGGACTACTCGATCGCCGACATCGCGCTGTGGAGCTGGATCGCGGGTTATGGCTGGTCGGGAGTGAGCGTCGACGGTCTGGCACAGATGAAGCGCTGGATGGATCTCATCGGCGCGCGACCGGCCGCGCAGAGGGGACAGAATATTCCACCGCCTTCGGATCCGGGAAACGTCGCGGAATCCGGGCGCAGTATCCTCGCGTAGCCAAAACGCTGCGGAAGGTTGATAGCGGGCCTGCGGCGCGCCATCGAGCATCGGTCGATGAACTCAGAACCCCGCTCCTCGCTCATGCACCGCTATCTCGACCCGGCTTCGAGCCTGGGCGAGGTCGTCTTCGGCCTGATCATGACGCTCACGTTCACGCTGGCCGCCGGAATCATCATCGACGAAGAAGGCACCGAAGGAGTCCGTGAGCTGCTCATCGCGCTCATCGGATGCAACATTGCCTGGGGCGTGATCGACGGCGCGATGTATCTCATGGGCCAGTTGTTCGATCGCGGCCGAAAGCGGCGCGTCGGCGCATCGGTGCGCGGCGCGCCCGACGGAGCCGCGGCGATGGCAATCGTCGAAGGCGAGCTCGATACCTGGTTAGACGACGTGATGACTGTTCCCGAGCGCCAGGCGTTGTACAAACGCGTTGCGACGATCGTGCGTGACAAACCGGGCGCGGCCGGCTTCATCACGAAAGCGGACCTCATGGGAGCGTTCACGAGCTTCTGTCTCGTGGTCATCGCCAGCGCGCCAGCCGCCATCCCGTTCCTGATGATTGACGACTCGCACCTCGCGCTGCGCATATCGAACGGCATCCTGCTGGCACTGCTGTTTGCCACCGGCTTCTCGTGGGCGAAGTACACGCTCGGCAAGCCCTGGATGGTCGGCTTCTCATTCCTGACGGTTGGCCTGGGGCTGGTTGCGCTGGCCATCGCGTTGGGCGGTTAGTAGATAGGCGTATTCGCGCTCAATAGGTCGCGGCGCCAGCTAGCCCGAGCACGGCCACGCATTTCTCGCGCGTCTCCGCATACGGCGCTGGCAGCGTGCGAATCTCGCCGTTCCTGAGCAAGCGCCACTCGGGTGGATAGACCCAGTCGCTCACGGGTTGCGCCCACAACCCGCGCCTGGCATCACGCGCTTCGGCTTCGATGTCGCAGAACTTCGGATCCTTCATGTAACGGCGATACGCCCATGCGTGCCCGTCACGCAACATGGCTTCATTGATGTTGATTCGTTTGTCGCCGGCCACGAGCCAGACCGTGGCGACGAAGCGATGAAACTGATCCTGCGTCACCACCTCGAGCTCGACCTTCGAATCCACGGGCAGCATGGCCTTCAGCGCCGCTGACGAGTGGGTGCCATAGGGCTGGTCGTATTCAGGGGTGTCGACGGCCGAAAAGCGCACGCGGGCCGGTCCGGAATCGAGCCGCACTTCGATGGAGTCCCCGTCACTGACCTTGGTAACGATACCGACAATTACCGGCAGAGGTTTGACCGGCTCTGCCGCATGCAATGTCGCGGACAAAGTCAATAGGCAAAGCAGTCTGGTTCGGTTTCGCATGCCCCCGGTTTAGCACAACAACAATAAAAAAACCTTCGCCGATAGAGGGGGATCATCGGCGAAGGTTCACAACGGGCCCCACCTGGGGGCTCCATGTCTGAGTGCCCACCTTGTAGCCGACTCCTAACAGGTCTGCATCAGTACTTGTAGCTAGATGCATACGTATTCGAGCGTCCCAACCCGTTTCCACCGGTCATACTGACGTCGTGATTTTGAAACCTGAGAGTCCCAACGCCCAGTCGGCGCCAGTCCGTTCCGTGGTCATTATCGGTGGCGGCACAGCCGGGTGGATGACTGCCGCGTCCCTCGCTCATCGGCTGCAGCGCCTGGGGGTCACGATCAGGCTCGTGGAGTCATCGTCAATTGGCACGATAGGCGTTGGCGAGGCCACGGTGCCCGCGATACGGCGCTACTTCCAGTCACTCGGGCTCGACGCCTTTGATGTCATGAAGGCGACCAACGGCACGATCAAACTCGCCATCGAGTTCGACGGCTGGAAGCACGAGGGTCACTCGTTCATGCATCCTTTCGGCCGCTTTGGTCTCGAGGCGGGGCCGGTGGCTTTTCACCACCTGTGGAATCGCCTGCGCCGGCAAGGCGACCCCGGAACGCTCGACGAATACGCCATGGGTACGCAGCTCGCACGCGCGGGTCGCATGACGTTGCCACCTGACAATTCACGCTTCGACTTCGAGCATTTCGACTGGGCCGTGCATTTCGACGCGTCCCGGTTTGCGGCTTTCCTGCGTCAGTTCGCCGAAGCGCGCGGCGTCAATCGCATCGATGCCCGCGTTGCCGAGGTGCTGCGACATGGCGAGTCCGGGCACATCCGCAGCGTCCGGCTGGAGTCGGGTGAAATCCTCGACGGTGAACTGTTCATCGATTGTAGCGGCTTCCATCGCCTGCTCATCGAGCGCACGCTGCAGGCGGGCTTCGTCGACTGGCGGCACTGGCTGATGTGCGACCGCGCGGTTGCGCTTCCCTGCGCTGCGGCGGATCCCCGGTCAATCGCGCCGTACACACGTTCGCGCGCCCTGGACGCCGGCTGGACCTGGCGCATCCCGCTGCAGAATCGAGTCGGCAATGGCTACGTCTACAGCTCCGATCACATCAGCGACGAGCAGGCGCTTGCGGCCCTGCGCGGCCAGCTCGAAGGCGAGGTACTCGGCGAACCCAACGTCGTGAAGTTTCGCGCCGGGCACGTACGACAGTTCTGGATCGGCAATTGCGTGGCAATCGGCCTCGCGAGCGGTTTCCTGG
>DASQJS010000328.1:0-3656 GCA_035630995.1 Steroidobacteraceae bacterium
TATCCCGACCTTCCTCAGCTTTGCGCTCATGATCATCGGTGTTCGCGTGTGGAGCCAGCGGTCCTGGCTTTTCAGCGCGACCCTGGTCGTGCTCCCCTGGGTTGTCATCTACGGCCTCTGGGCATACTTCGCCTTCCGGTAACCACCACTCATGACACGCAAACAATGGATCGTGGTGGGCGCCCTCGTCGCGCTCATCACGATTCCAGTCGTACTGAAACTGTCGCGCAGCGACACTAACAAAGTTGTCGATCTCGAAGCCGCGACCACGCACGCGCTGAGCCCGACGGTGCTCGCGTCGGGAACATTGACTTACGAAAGCCAGGTGACGCTGGCGCCGGAGGTCACGGGGCGGGTGAAGGAAATCCTGGTGGAAGAGGGTGACCAGGTCACGCGCGATCAACTCCTCATGCGGCTCGATCCGAGGGCGCCGCAGGCTGCCATCGAACAGAGCAAGGCACAGGTTCGCCAGGCGCGGCTCAGAATCGAACGCGGCCAGGTGGACTACGACGCGCAGGTCACCAAGGTGAAGCGTTACGAAGCATTGAAGGCGACGGGAATGGTCGACGTGAACAGCCTGGCTGAGCTCGTATCCTTGCGCGATCTCGCCGAAGTGGACCTGCGCACCAGTCGCGAACAGCTATCCCAGTCCCTGGCGCAATTGAGCCAGGCCGAGGAGCAGCTCGCCAAGACCGAGATCCGCTCGCCTCTCGACGGCAAGGTGACGGCTATCTACGTGAAGGTGGGCCAGACTGCGGTGCCCAGCTTCTCCGGCATCTCGGGCTCGGTGCTGCTCGAAGTCGCCGACACCACCAGCATCGATGCCGAGATCAACGTCGACGAAACCGACATCGCCAACGTCAAGGTCGGCGCCGAAGCGCGCGTGGTGCCCGCGGCCTTCCCCGACAAGACTTTGTCGGGCACGGTCGATCAGGTTGCCATCGCGCCGCGACAGCAGGCGGGGCAGAACAAGAGCTACCCGGTGCGTATCCGCCTCGCGAACACCGAGGGCGTGGTTTTTCACCCCGGCATGAGCTGCCGCGCCGAGGTGCTCACGGGCACGAAAGGCGACGTCAAGTTGCTCGCGGTACCCGTGCAGGCGCTGCGGTACGAGGACAATCCGGACAAATCGTCCAAGGAAGATAAGTCGCTCGCAAGCGTCTTCGTGCACGCCGGCGGGCGCGCCACCAAGCGCGCCGTCACCACGGGCACCGCGGACGACAGCTACATCGCCATCACCTCCGGCCTGAAAGAAGGTGAGCAGATCATCGTGGGCCCGGCCAAGACGCTGCTGTTCCTGCTCGACGGCGAGAAGGTGAACGTCAACGCCGCCGCCAAGACCGCCGCCAACGCTGAACCGGCCGCAAAGAAGTAACTGCGGATGATCGAGCTGCGCGGCATCGGCAAGACGTATCAGATGGGCAGCAACGAGCTCGTGGCGCTCGCCGACGTCAATCTGGACATCGCGCGCAACGAATACGTGGCGCTGATCGGACCTTCGGGATCGGGCAAGTCGACGATGATGAACCTGCTCGGGTGCCTGGATATTCCGACCACCGGCACGTATACGCTGGACGGCGAGGCCGTGGCGGGCCTCAGCGAAGATGACCTCGCGCGCGTACGCAACCGCAAGATCGGTTTCATCTTCCAGAGCTACTACCTGATGCCGCGCACCACCATTGCCGACAACGTCGCCCAGCCGCTGATCTATCGCGGCCTCGCGCCGTCCGTGCGCCGCGAGCGCGCGAACGCGGCACTGGCGCGCGTCGGGCTCGAAGCGCGCGTCCTGCACAAACCCAATGAGCTGTCCGGCGGCCAGCGGCAACGCGTGGCCATCGCACGCGCGCTCGTCGGCCGTCCGAATGTGCTGCTGGCCGATGAGCCCACTGGCAACCTCGACAGCAAGACTGCGCGCGAGATCATGGGCGTCTTCTCGGACCTGCATGCGGACGGCATGACGATTATCGTTGTCACCCACGATCCGGCGATCGCTGCGTATTGCCAGCGCGTGATACGCCTGCACGACGGCCGCATCGTCGAAGACCGCGAGCAGGCGGCCCTGGCGTGAACGAGGGCTCACCCATCGATGAAGGGGGCCGGCTGCAGGCGTTCTTCTATTCCATGCAGGAGTGCCTGCGCTCCGCGCTCGGCAGCATCCGCTCTCACCGCATGCGCAGCTTCCTCACCATGCTCGGCGTCATCATCGGCGTGGCGTCGGTCATCTGCATCGTCTCGCTGCTGCAGGGCCTCACGCAATCGGTGATGAACGAATTTCAGGGCATCGGTGGAAACACGTTGATCATCCACTCGGAGACACCGCAGAAAGACCGGATGATCGGCAAGTGGGCCAGGATCCGGCCTGCCGACCTCGAGCTGGTGAAACTCCGCGTCGCGGGCGTCAGCAACGTAACGCCAAGGACCATGATCAATGTACCGGGTGGCGTACGCAACGGAAGCAACACCTCGGCCGCACCGGTCGTCGCGACCACGAGCTGGTTTCAACTCTCCAACCAGGCCTATCCGCGCATCGGTCGCTTCATCACCGACAGCGACAACGACTCGCGCCGCCGCGTCGTCGTGCTGGGCGACAAGGCACGTACCGATCTCAAGCTGCCGGAAAATCCCCTGGGCACTTTCATCCAGCTCGGCAACGATTGGTTCAAGGTCGTCGGCGTGATGGAGGCGCGCGGCGAGTTGTTCGGGCAGAACCTCGACAACTACGTCGTGATCCCGTTCGAGACGGGCAGGGCGCTTGCGGGCCCCGGACGCGAGCCCGATATGGCCATCACGGTCACCGTCGACGACCTCGATGCGATCGCCGACGTCACGAGCCGCATCAACGCGCTGCTGCGCCGCGCGCACAAGATAGGGCCCGCAGATGAAGACGACTTCAAGGTGGAGTCGTCGCAGTCGCTCACCGAGACCATAGAGCGAGTATCGGACACCATCACGCTGGTCATCTCCGCCGTGGTCGGCATCTCGCTGCTGGTGGGCGGCGTCGGGATCATGAACATCATGCTGGTGTCCGTCACTGAACGGACGCGCGAGATCGGCATCGCCAAGGCACTGGGTGCGCCGCGCAACTTCATCCTCATGCAGTTCCTGATCGAGGCCATGTTGCTCGCGGTCATCGGCGGCATCATCGGCATTGGTTTCGGCTGGTTGTTAGGCGTGCTCGCGGCGAAGATCATCCCGCACTTTCCACCGCCCGCGGTGCCGTGGTGGGCAATCGTCGGCGCCACGGGTTTCTCCGCGCTGGTTGGTATGTTGTTTGGCATCCTGCCGGCGCGCCGCGCCGCGAACCTGGCGCCCATCGACGCGCTACGGCACGAGTGATGAGCGGCGCGCGGAAGATCATCTGGTTTCCGCTGCTGACGGCCTTCCTGTTGAGTGCCTGCGAGCAGCGAGCGGCGACCCCAACGTCGGCGGACGCGCGCAAACCGTTGGCGGACGAGGCAGCCCCCGCCATACCCGACCAGCCGGTCCAGGGCACGGTTCTCGGCAACGCTTTTTCTGCGGATCAGATCATCCTCAAGGAAAGCAGAATCAGGTTTCGCCAGGGCAATAAGTTTTTTGCCGACCGCGAAGTCGCCATAGACATTCCCGCCCTGCCGCGCGTGCCCGTCATTCGCAGCGGGACGATCTGGCTTTCCGAA
>DASQJS010000329.1:0-9750 GCA_035630995.1 Steroidobacteraceae bacterium
CCGATGCCGCCGTGCGCCTCGGGCAGGCCGATGGAGAGAAAACCCTGTTCGGCGAATGCCTGCCAGATCTCGTCGCTCGAGCCTGTGGGTTTCGCGAGACAGCTGCGGCGCGTCTCGAAGTCGTAGCGCTGCGTGAAGAAGCGCCGCACGGATTCCTGCAGGGCAAGTTGTTCTTCGTTGAATTCGAACTGCATTTGTCAGAGCCCCAGCAGGCGGTGCGCGATGATGTTGCGCTGGATTTCGTTCGAGCCACTGTAGATGGACGTCTTGCGCATGTTGAAGTAGCGGCCGGAGAGGGCGGCCCACCACTCGGCGCCGCTCGGCTCGCCCTGCCAGCCGGCGTCGAGTGCCTCGGGCACGTGCGGCAAAGCGCGCGGTCCGAGCGCGCGCATCTTGAGCTCGGACAGCGTCTGCTGGATCTCGGAGCCGGAGATCTTGAGCGCCGAGGAGATGGCGCCTGGATCGCGGCCCGCGGCCTCGGCCGAGAGCACGCCCAGTACGGTGTACTCGAGCGCGCGCAGCTCGATCTCGAGCGCGGCGATGGCGTCCCGGAAGCGCACGTCTTCGATGAGCGGGCGACCATCATTCGACACGCGGGCGGCGATGGCCTTGAGCGAGCGCAGCTCGCGCTTGGACTCGCCGAGCCGCGCAATGTTTACGCGTTCGTGCGTCAGCAGGTACTTCGCATACGTCCAGCCCTTGTTCTCCTCGCCGACACGCTGCGCAACGGGCACTTCGACGTCGTCGAGCCACACCTCGTTCACCTCGTACTCTCCATCTATCAGCGCGATGGGACGCACGGTGATGCCTTTCGTTTTCATGTCGATGAGCAGGAATGAGATGCCCTCCTGCGAGCGTCCCTCGGTGGACGTCCGCGCCAGGCAGAACATCCAGTCCGCGAAGTGGCCCAGCGTGTTCCACGTCTTCTGGCCGTTCACGACGTAGGCGTCGCCGCGCCGCACCGCGGTGGTCTTGAGCGAGGCGAGGTCGGAGCCCGCGCCGGGCTCGCTGTAGCCCTGGCACCACCAGTGCTCGCCCGAGAGGATGCGCGGCAGGAAGAACTGCTGCTGCGCGGCGGAGCCGTATTTCATGATGACGGGCGCGACCATGCGCACGCCGAATGCAATGACGGGTGGCGCGCCCGCGGCCGTGCACTCCTCGTCGAAGATGTGCTGCTCGACTGCGGTCCAGCCCGGGCCGCCGAATTCCTTCGGCCACGTGGGGCCCGACCAGCCGCGCGTGTGCAGGATGCGGTGCCAGCCGATGATGTCCTCGCGCGAGAGACGCTTGTGTCCCAACACCTTGGCGGCGACTTCCTTCGGGAGGTTCTTGCCGATGAAGGCGCGGATTTCGTCGCGGAACAATTTTTCGGCGGCGGAGTATTCGAGGTCCATCGCGGTATCCGTATTCCGCTGTGCGGAATGTTGTTTTGCAAAACTTGAAAGCAGACTAAGCCCTAAGTAATGCTTCATCAAGTTGCACCGGCAATTCCAGGAGCATTTCGTGCACCACGTCGATTACGCGCGCGACGGCGCGGCAGCGGTCATAACAATCTCGAATCCGCCAGTGAACAGCTTCTCGCACGCGGTCCGTTCCGCATTGCTCGATGCGCTCGACCGCGCTGCTGCGGACGATGGTGTGCGGGTCGTCGTGCTCGCGGGTGCCCATGGAAGGTTCTCGGGCGGCGCGGACATCCGCGAGTTCGGTACGCCTGCGTCACTCGCGGCGCCACAACTGCGCGACCTCATCGCGGTTGTGGAGGCGAGCGCGAAGCCCGTGATCGCGGCGATCGACGGCATTTGTCTCGGCGGCGGTTTCGAGATCGCGCTGGGCTGTCACTATCGAGTGGCGCGCGCCGCTGCGCGCGTCGGTTTGCCCGAGGTGAAGCTCGGCTTGCTGCCGGGCGCCGGCGGCACTCAGCGGCTGCCGCGGCTCGTCGGCGTGGAGACCGCTCTCAACATGATCCTGAGCGGCGAACAGATTCCGGCGCGCGACCTCGCGACGTCGGCGCTGTTCGATCGCGTGGTCGACGGCGAGCCCGTGCGTGCGGCGGTGGAGTTCGCCAATGAATTGGAGAAGCAGGGTGGTTTGGTGCCCAGGCGTGTCTCGGAGCTGATGGTTGTCGACCCAAACCTCGAAGCGCTGTGCGATTTCGCGATGATGACCGTCAAGGCCAAAGCCCCGCTGGCTGTCGCGCCGCAGCGTTGCATCGAATGCGTGAAGGCCATCGCCAGGCCGTTTGCGGAGGGGCTGGCGATTGAGCGCCGGCTATTCGTCGAGCTCGTTCAGTCGCCGGAGTCGAAGGGCCTGCGCCATTCGTTCTTCGCAGAGCGCGCAGCAGGCAAAGTCGCCGATATTTCCGAATCCACGCCGCTGCGCCCGCTCGCGAAGGCCGCCGTCATCGGCGCTGGCACCATGGGCGGCGGGATCACCATCTGCTTTCTGAATGCGGGCATTCCCACCTGGCTGCTCGAGACCGACCAGCCCGCGCTCGACCGCGGCATTGCGCGTATCGCGGGCATCTACGATGCGCAAGTGAAAAAGGGCAAGCTCGAGCCGTCCGAGCGCGACAAACGCCTGGGGCTGCTGATGCCCGTGCTGAAATACGACGTCATCGGCGCCGCGGACATCGTCATCGAGGCGGTGTTCGAGCGCATGGAAGTAAAGCTCGCGGTGTTTGCCGAGCTCGATCGCGTCATGAAGCCCGGTGCCATTCTTGCAACCAACACTTCGACGCTCGATGTCAACGTCATCGCGCGCTCGACGAAGCGGCCGGCCGACGTGCTGGGCACGCACTTTTTCTCGCCTGCCAACGTCATGCGGCTGCTGGAAATCGTGCGCGGCACGGCGACGGGCCGTGACGCCCTGGCCACGGCGCTGGCGCTCGGCAAGATCCTCAAGAAGGTCTCCGTCGTTTCCGGCGTCTGCGACGGTTTCATCGGCAACCGCATGCTCGAGCATTACGGCAAGCAGGCGAACTATCTACTCGAGGAGGGCGCGAGCCCGCGCCAGGTGGACGCAGCGATGGAGGCGTTCGGCTTTGCGATGGGTCCGTTCAAGGTCGGAGACCTGGCCGGCAATGACATCGGCTGGAACATCCGCAAGCGCCGCCGCGCGGAGAAGCCGGGCTACAAGTTCTCGACGCTGCCCGACAAGCTCTGCGAGCTGGGCCGCTTCGGGCAAAAGACCGGCGCGGGCTGGTACGAATACCCCGACGGCCGCAAGCCGCTGCCATCGAAAGTGGTGGACGAGCTCATCGTGGCGCACCGCAAGGAGTTGGGCATCAGGCCGCGCAAGATTGACGACGCGGAGATCATCGACAGGCTCGTGTACGCGCTGGCCAATGAAGGCGCGCGCATCCTCGATGAAGGCATCGCGGCGCGTTCGTCAGACATAGATGTGTGTTATCTCACCGGCTATGGCTTTCCCGCCATGCGCGGCGGGCCGATGTTCCATGCGGACTTCGTGGGTCTTCCGCTCGTGCAGCGGCGCATGCGGGAATTCGCGCGCAACGGCCACGGCGATCCGGAGTTCTGGAAACCCGCGCCGCTCATCGAGCGTCTCGTTGCGACCGGTGGTTCGTTCGCGACCGGGGCTCCCGCGTCCGCCCCGGTGAAAGGTGTCGCGGCATGAGCACTGACGCGGTCATCGTCTCCACCGCGCGCACGCCGCTCGCGAAGTCCTTCCGAGGCGCCTTCAACCTGAGCCATGGCGCACATCTCGGCGGCGTGGTCGTGCGGGCCGCTCTCGAGCGCGCGCACATCGAACCCGGCGAGGTGGAGGACGTCATCATGGGCTGCGCCTATCCCGAGGGCTCCACGGGTGGCAACGTCGCGCGCATCAGCGCCTACCGCGCCGGTTGCCCGGCGACGGTGGCCGGCACCACGGTCAGCCGCTTCTGCAGCTCGGGCCTGCAGACCATCGCGCTCGCCGCACAGCGCATCATGGCGGGCGAAGATGGCATCTACGTCGCGGGCGGCGTGGAGAGCATTTCCACCGTGCAGCCGAACCGCAACCAGCACATGGCGCGTGACTCGTGGACGGCGACGCACAAGCCGGATCTCTATCTACCCATGCTCGACACGGCCGAGATCGTGAGCAAGCGCTACGGCATCCCGCGCGAGCGCATGGACGAGTACGGCGTGCGCAGCCAGATCCGCGCCTGCGCCGCCGATGCCGCGGGCCACCTCCGCGACGAAATCATCGCGACGCCGGCCACCATGGCGGTCGTCGGTGAGGATGGCCGCTTCGCGACACGCGACGTAGTGGTGGAGCACGACGAGGGCCTGCGCGCCGACACCACTTATGAGGGCGTGTCGAAGATCCGTGCGGCGCAGCCGGGCGGGGCCATCGCTGCGGGCAATGCCAGCCAGTTCTCCGATGGCGCGGGAGCCTGCGTAGTAATGAGTGCGCGCGAGGCCGCGCGCCGCAACCTCACGCCGCTCGGCGTGTTCCGCGGCTTCGCCGTCGCGGGCTGCGAGCCCGACGAAATGGGCATCGGCCCGGTGTTCGCCGTGCCCAAACTACTGAAGCGCGCAGGGCTCACGGTGCAGGACGTCGGGCTCTGGGAGCTCAACGAAGCTTTCGCCGTGCAGGTGCTCTATTGTCGCGACCGGCTCGGCATCGACGACGATCGCCTCAACGTCGATGGTGGCGCCATTGCCATCGGTCATCCATTCGGCATGAGCGGGCAGCGCCTCACGGGTCATGCGCTCATCGCGGGCAAACGCCTCGGCGCGCGCCACGTGGTGGTGACGATGTGCGTGGGCGGCGGAATGGGCGCTGCGGGGTTGTTCGAAGTGGTCTAGGGCGGGCGAGTCATGGGCGAGGGGTCGTGAGCACAGAACAACAAAAAGCGAACGCGAAGAAGGCGCTGCTGCTGCTCTTCGCTGTCAACCTGCTCAACTTCTTCGATCGCCAGCTACCCGGCGTGCTCGGCGAGCCGATTCGCAAGGAGTTCGGCCTGGACGACGCGCAGCTCGGGTTGATAGGCACGGCGTTCACGCTCATGTACGCGGCCGTGGGCCTGCCGATCGGTCGGCTCGCGGATACCTGGGTGCGCACGCGGCTCATCGCCGCCGGCCTCACGGTGTGGAGCGCGCTCACGGCCGTCTCGGGCATGGTGCACACCTATTCCGGGCTCGTAGCCGCGCGGCTCGGCGTGGGCATCGGCGAGGCGACGTGCTCACCCGCGTGCCAGTCGCTGATCGGTGACCTCTATCCACCCGAGAAGCGCTCGCGCGCGCTCGGCGCGTTCATGCTCGGCCTTCCATTTGGCCTGTGCCTTTCCTATCTCACCGGCGCGTGGCTGGGCGCGGAGTACGGCTGGCGCACGTGCTTCATGCTCGCAGCGTTGCCGGGATTCATCGTCGCGGTGCTGGTTCTCAGACTGCCCGAGCCCGTGCGCGGCGGAGCTGATGGATTTGTCGCGCCGGGCGCGTCGCAACCGCCGAAACATGCGACGAGCTGGGAAGGCTACAAGCGCGTGATGCGAATCCGGACGCTGTGGTGGATCGTGATCTCGGGCGCGCTCCACAACTTCAATGTGTACGCGATCAACGCGTTCCAGACGCCGTTCCTGCAGCGCTACCACGCGCTCGATCTGCGCAATGCCGCGTTGGTGTCGGCGCTGGTCGTTGGATTGGTCGGCGCCATTGGCTTGCTCGGCGGCGGCTGGGCCTCGGACCGCCTGAGCCGGCGCCGCGCCGATGGGCGCCTGCTGCTCGCCTCGGTCACGATGATGGCGTCGGTGCCCTGTGTGTTCCTCGCGCTGGCGCAGCCACCCGGGTCGATCATCGCGTTCATGATTCCGATGGCGCTCGGCACCACGCTGAGCTTCGTCTACTACGCCACCGTGTACGCGGCCATCCAGGACGTCGTCGAGCCGCGGTTGCGCGGCAGCGCCGTGGCTATCTACTTCTTCGCGATGTACGTGATGGGCGCGAGCATGGGCACGTACCTGACGGGCAAGCTGTCCGTGTTCCTTGCAAAGCGGGCGATGGCGGAGGCGGGCGCGTCCGCGATGACCGAAGTCTTCCGTGCAGTTGGACTGCACGACGCAATGTACGTGATCCCCACGCTGGCGTTCTGCTGCGCGCTGGTGCTGTTCGCGGCATCGCGCACCGTGGGCGCTGACATGGTGGTGAACCGGGCCGGGCGGTCGGCATTCGTAGATAAGGTGTAATGCATGCCAACGATGAAAGCCGCCGTCATCCACGCGTTCAAGGAGCCCTTGAGAATCGAGGAGGTGCCGGTGCCCGAAGTCGTGCCGGGGCGCATCCTCGTCAAAGTCGTGGCGTCCGGTGTGTGCCATACAGATCTGCATGCGGCCGACGGCGACTGGGTGTTCAAACCGAAGCCGCCTTTCATTCCCGGCCACGAGGCAGCCGGCCATGTCAGCGCGGTTGGCGCCGGCGTGAAGCATGTGAAAGAGGGAGACCGCGTCGGCGTACCGTGGCTGCACACCACGTGCGGCCACTGCGAGCACTGCATCAGTAGCTGGGAGACGCTGTGCGACCGTCAGCAAATAACGGGGTACACCGTCAACGGTGGATATGCCGAATACGTGCTTGCCGATCCCGCGTATGTGGGCCGCCTGCCCGCGAATATCGATTTTTCAGCCATTGCCCCAGTGCTCTGCGCGGGACTGACTGTCTACAAAGGTCTGAAGCAGCTTGAACGCAAGCCTGGTGATTGGGTTGCCATCTCGGGCGTCGGCGGCCTGGGTCACCTGGCGGTGCAGTACGCCCGCGCGATGGGTTTTCACGTCGCCGCTGTCGACATCGATGACAGGAAACTCGAGCTTGCGAGGAAGCTCGGCGCTGAGCTCGTCGTCAATGCGATGAGCGCGGACCCCGTCAAGGAGTTGCAGCGCGCACTGCGTGGGGCGCATGGCGTGCTGGTCACGGCGGTGTCACCCAAGGCCTTCGAGCAGGCATTGGGAATGCTGCACAAGCGCGGCACCATGGTGATCGTTGGCCTTCCACCGGGCGAGTTCGCATTGCCGATCTTCGATGTCGTGGGCAATGCGAAGACCATTCGTGGATCGACCGTCGGTACGCGAATGGATTTGCAGGAAGCGATTGCGTTTGCCGCTGAAGGCAAGGTGCAAACGGTCTACACCGAAGACAAGCTAGAGAACATCAACAACATCTTCGATCGCATGAGGAAGGGCGCCATCGAAGGTCGCGTCGTGATGAAGCTGTCCGGCGGAAGCTGACGCCGTTCCTGGGGTCGAGAGGCGATCTCTTCGATTGCGGGTGCGGTTATTCTTTCGGCAATTGCGGCATGTTCCAGCTCGCATAGAGTGTTGGCAAACACCCGAACAAGGTCAGATTCAGCATGAAGGCGGATGCTGCGACAAAGACACTTTGCGCAGTTTGCCAATTCTGCAAATGAGACAGGCTCATGAGCAAGAGTTGGCCGACGCAGTTGAGTAAGGTGAGCAGCCCAAAGCAAAACAGGAAGGAGTCCTTTCTCAGCGCCGCCTCGCGCTCATCATCTTCGAGCGAAGACTTTCCCAACGGCCCGCAGATATGGATACCCGGCGCTATTGCCGCGATGCTGCCCATGAATGACACGGTGATGGCGACCATATCCAGCGCTGGCGGCCAGGCCAATGAAAGAATGAACAGGGTGCACGAAAAAGCGATCATCCAAATCGGGATCCAGCGAAGCGGGCGGTGCTTGCGATCGGGTGCACCGGACATGTCATCGGCGACCCGCGCGGGTATTCCCGTCCATCGCACAGCGTTATCCAGAATCGCAAGAATGTTTCGGCGAGGCGTTTTCATTCATCTTCTCCTGCTCGCTTGAACGTCATCGCGATGGGTTCGAAGCGCTCGAACGAGAAAAGCATTTCGACAGCCACTCCAAAGTGGCGCGCGATCTTCAGGGCGAGTTCCAGGCTCGGCTTGTAATCGCCGCGTTCGAGATAACCAATCGTCTGATGGTTGACTCCGACCGCGTCAGCCAATTGCCGCCGGGAGATGCCTTGCTCGGCGCGAAAAACGGAAATTCTGTTGTATAGACTCATGCAAATGTTGAGAAACTCAACTAATCGTTGTGATTACACAACGACTCTGTCCGAAAAGTCAACACTCGCCCGGCGTGAATTCAGAGATTCTCTGGCGCAACACCGTGCCGGGATCGCCAGAAACGAATCGCTCTCCAGCCCACCCAGCCCCAAAGAGCGCTATTGCCGAGAAACACGAGCCAACCCCAGATCCCCGTGTTTGCGATTTCCAGCAGCCGGAATCCGGTCACCAACGGAAAAGTCCATATCTCGAATGCACTGTTCAACAGGTGGTGAGTGAGATCCGACGGGCCCCGGCCTTCGAACCGCGACATGCCACTCGCCATCATCAGGAAAAAAAGTGCGACGGAAAGCAGAAAATGAACCGCTGCGATCGTGCCGATGATCATTGCGCGATGATGATCAACGCGGTCTTCGTTCAGATTCATAGTCAGTCGCGCTCTGTTCGGCGGAACTTGCTGTAAAGCGCGGTCAGCGTCTGCACCGCTGCATCGGATTCCTGCCGATCCGGTACCAGCGATTCGTCGTAGTAACCGCGCATGTCTCCACCCGCGACTGCCTGCACCACGATGCCATCGCTGCGCGGGATGACATTCACATCGCGATACGCCAGTGCGTAGTCGAACTCCGCCTGCGGAATCAGATATGCAATCTGACCGCGCACCGGCACGACAGACTCGTCGCGCCATAACGCACGCGCGCCATAGCCGGTGCAGTCGATGACGACTTTCTCGGGAAGGCCGGCCAGTTCCTGCGGGTCGTGGAACTCGCGTTGCACGATGCGGCCACCGGCCAGATGGAACTGAGTCATCAGAATTTGCGCGTAGCTCGCAATGTTGAACATGAGCACGCTCCGCCGCCGGACACTGTCGGCACGAAACGGCGTGTCGGTTGGGCGCAGGGTTTCGCCGCGAGGGAACAGGTCCTGCAAGCGGTTGAAGTATGCCGCGAACTGCAGCTCACCCTCCGCGGGAGGACGTTCAACCGGAGTTGCCTGGTTCGAGACAACATGGTCCGAGACGACATAGCGGTCGATCCAGCGTACCGGATCGCCGGGCAGGCCCAGGTGACTGCGAAAAGCCTTGAGCGAGGTGCGTGCCATCGCTTCCCAGAGCGCCGGGAACTCCGGACTTACGGCATCGGCCAGTGCGATGCGCGAATCCGGAGTGAATGATCCGGAAGCGCGCGCCGACGTAGTCTGCTGGATCATCTCGCGCGCGTAGATAGTCACCTGTTTGCCCGCGGCCTGCGCAAGCAGCGCCGAGGTCAGTCCAAGCACCCCGCACCCGACGACCGCGATGCGATCGGAAGATTGCGCGAGCGCTTTGCTGGCGGCCAATGCCTTGTCTACAGCAATCGTGCTGGAACCCCAGGACAGCGACCATCCGCTGCCGCCATGGCCATAGTTGTGTACCACCAGCGTGTCGCGGATGCGCTCCGTATCGAGGCGCGGACCGGCAGCGCGAAAGGGTCGCAGGCACACGGTGATGTCGAAGATTCGATCGGTACGCGCCCGCAGCGGTGCCAGGAATCGGGCGCGATCGTTCGGCCCAATGCGGTCCGCCTCAGCACTACCGAGCAGTTCGGGTGTTGCGCATCCGCTCAGGCCCATGCCGCCCGCTACGGCGAAAGTCTGGAGCAGCTGGCGCCTGCTGAGGTATCTATCGTGCGATGGCATGTTCGTGTCCTCCCTGCAAAACCTGCGGCAGTCTGCC
>DASQJS010000330.1:0-3479 GCA_035630995.1 Steroidobacteraceae bacterium
TACGCCCGTGAAAACCCGGTGGACCTGGTGATCACCGACGTGAACATGCCGCGCATGGACGGCATCACGCTGGTGAGCGAGCTGCGTCAGCTGCCCGCCTACCGGCTGACGCCGGTACTGCTGCTGACCACCGAGTCGAGCATGGACAAGAAGATGGAAGGCAAGAAGGCCGGTGCCACCGGCTGGATCGTCAAGCCCTTCAATCCGGCGCAGCTGCTGGCAACTCTCTCGCGGGTGCTTTGACCCGACGATGAGCGATCTCGGCAACACACCCGTCTCCGCATTGCTCGAACTGGCCGCAAGCCAGCTCGAAGTCGCTGCGCACACGACCGATTCGCAGGTGGAAACACTGGCGAATTCGATCGCCGCCCTGGTGACGCTGAGTGTGGAGCTCCAGGCGGCGAGTGGCGCTGGCACCGCGCCGAGCGGGCTCGCGCGCAGGATCGTCGAGCAGGCGCAGGCCGCGCTGGTGGCGATGCAGTTTCACGACCAGCTCGTGCAGCGCATGGCGCACGTGCGCGATGCGCTGACCGAACTCAACGAAGCGCTGAGTGGCGGACCCGCGGCCGAGGTCGACTGGGCAACGGTGCTCGCGGGAATCCGTTTCCGCTACAGCATGGAAGACGAGCGTATGCAGTTCGACCGGATCATCGGGTCCACGGCCTGTCCCGACGTGACGGCGCACGACGCCGCGCACGACAGCCTGCGCGGCAGCGTCGAGCTGTTCTGATGCCACCCCGCATCAGCCCACATCCAAAGCAACCGACACACGCGCGTCGCGTGCGTACGGCGCCTGACCACAGCACGCCGCCACCGGCGCTGCCGCAGTTCTCGCATGTGAGCCGGTACTGGGACAACGAATACAAGTGTTTCGCGGCGCGCCTGCTGCCCGGCGAGTACTACGTGACCAATGCGCACGAGGTGATCGCCACCGTGCTCGGTTCCTGCGTCTCCGCCTGCATCCGCGACACGCGCATCGGGGTCGGTGGGATGAATCACTTCATGCTGCCCCTCGACGCTTCGCAGGGTACGAGCGCCTGGGGCGCGGCGGCGAGCGCCGCCACTCGATACGGTAACGTCGCCATGGAGCGGCTGATCAACGACATCCTCAAGCTCGGCGGCCGTCGTGAGAATCTCGAGATCAAGCTGACGGGCGGTGGACGCGTGCTTGCGGCCATGACCACCGACATCGGCGCGCGCAACATCGAGTTCGTGCGCCAGTACGTGAAGGACGAAGGTTTCAATGTGGTCGGTGAAGACCTGGGCGACATCTATCCCCGCAAGGTCGTCTACTTTCCCGACACCGGCAAGATTCGCGTCAAGCGCTTCTCGGCGGCGAAGGACGAGTCGCTGGCGGAGCGCGAGCGCAACTATCTCAACGAGCTGGACAGCAAACCGATTGGAGGAGACGTGGAGCTGTTCTGACAGCCCGCGAAACACCCATGCAAACCGGCACCCACGCAACTCCAGGCAACATCGTCCGGCCGGAAGCGCGGGTGCGCGACTTCACGGCCATGCTCGAAGTGGAGATCGCCGGCGATCATATCGACCTGCCGAGCTACCCCGAAGTGGCATTGCGTGTTCGCCGCGTGCTCGCCGATGAAGACGTGTCCATCGACCAGGTGGTGCGCGTGGTCAGCGCCGAGCCATCGCTGGTGGTGCGGCTGCTGCAGCTCGGGAACTCGGCCGCGCTCAATCCCAACGGCCGCCGGTTGACGGATCTCCGCGCCGCGATCACGCGCATCGGCTTCAACATGGCGCGCAGCGCCACCATCGCGTTCGCCATGTCGCAGCTGCGGCGCGCGGAAGCGTACAGGGGCCTCGAAAAACCTTTCGGCGAGCTCTGGCGCAACAGCACCCAGGTTGCGGCGGTGAGTTTCGTGGTGGCGAAAAGGGTGGCGAAGGTGAACGCCGAACTGGCGTTGCTCGCCGGCCTGCTGCACACGGTCGGCAAACTCTATCTGCTGACGCGTGCGGCGCGTTATCCGGACCTGCTCAACGACGCCGTGGCTTATCCCGCGCTGGTCCAGGTCTGGCATGCGCGCATCGCCAGGGCGATTCTCGTGAACTGGGAAATGGCGCCGCCCGTGATCGACGCGGTGCAGGGATTCGAAGCGGCCAATCGGGAGCGTGAAGGCGAAATCGACCTGCTCGATGTCCTGTGGGTGGGGAGGAGCCTGGCGGCGCTGCCGCGACCGGCGCCGGCGATGCCGCAGGAGTTGCTCGAGTCGCATCCCGCGCGCCGCCTTGGGCTCGATGCCGCGGCGTGCGCCGAGATCCTGGTCGAGTCCGGGACAGAGATCGATTCGCTTACCAGTGCTCTAGCCGACTAGAGGCGGCAAGGCCTTGCCGCCAATCCGGTCCGTTTGACATATCGGGCTGGTATCGCGAAATCCAGTTCCGGATTCCCGCCGGAACCGCTCAATAGTCCGCACGGCAGACCGATAAGTAATCAGGTCTGAGAGAGGACACATGAGTCTGGAGTTGAGTACAAGTTTCCCGAAGACGCGGATCGGCGATCGTCCGGCGCCCCTGGCCGGTGATGCTCGCGCGTTGGTCGATTCCCTGGCGGCGGAGCTGGCGAGCGAGAAGATCGACTTGCCGAGCTTTCCCGACGTGGCCATGCGCGTGCGCAAGGCGCTGACGAACGAAGATGTGGGCATCGAAGATGCGGCGCGGATCGTCAGCGCCGAGCCGGCGCTCTCCGCGCGTCTCATGCAGCTGGCGAATTCGGCCACGCTCAACCCCGGTGGCAAGCGCCTGAACAACCTGCTCTCGGCGATGACGCGCATCGGCCTCAACATGGCCTGCAGCGTGACCATCGCTTTTGCGATGTCACAGCTGCGCCGCGCGGAAACGTACAGGGGCATCGAGCTCAGGCTCGGCAAGCTCTGGCACGAGGCTGCGCACCTGGCGGCCGTCAGCCGCGTGATTGCGCGGCGGTTCACCTCGCTGAACGCGGACACGGCGTTGCTGGCCGGCCTGCTGCAGTGTATCGGCAAGCTCTATCTACTGACGCGCGCCGCGCGTTATCCGTCCCTTCTCGAGGACGATGCGGTTCTCGATCGGATCGGGTCCGAATATCACCTGCGCGTGGCGCAGGCCATCCTGCGCAACTGGGACATGGACGCGGAGATCATCAAGGCGATCGGCGCCTGCGAAAATTTCGGGCGCGAGCATGCCGGAGCCATCGATCTCACCGACGTGCTGACAGTCAGTGCCGCGCTGATCGCGCTGGGTCCGGCACAGCAGTCGGAGCAGTTGCCCTTTCCGGGCATGCCCGCCGCGCGCCGGCTGGGGCTGGATGCCGAGGCGTGCGCGGCGGCGTTGGCCGAGTCCCGCGACGAGATCGACGCATTGCGTCAGGCGCTCAACGTATGAGCCAGGCAGAAACCACCAGCACGATCGAGTCGCGCGCGATTCCGAACACCGTGGTGTTCGGCTTCGTCAAGGCGCTGGCCCTGGAGTTGTCACAGGGC
>DASQJS010000331.1:0-3009 GCA_035630995.1 Steroidobacteraceae bacterium
GAAGCGCCAGTCGCGCTGACCACGGGCCCGCTGCCGGCCGGCCACGCCGACGTGCTCCTCAACCTCGGCAACACCGTGCCGGACCGCTTCGAGAAATTCGCGCGCGTGGCCGAGTTCCTCGATTCGCGACCCGAGGTTCGCACCGCCGGCCGCGAGCGTTTCAAGGCGTATCGCAGCAAGTCCATCGAGCCGCAGACTCATAACGTCTGATCTGTAGGAAGCGCCCTCCCCCAATCGGGGCAAATTTCCTCCGCCAGTAATGCCCGCAGTCGCGCATCCACCGCGCCGCAACCTCTGTTTTGATGCGTGCGAGGCCAGGAAGGCCCCGGTCTAACTACGCCCCATGAAAATGTTGCCTGGTCTGGTGGTTGCCTGTGGCGCTCTCGCAGTGGCGCAGGCGCGCCCGCTGGTGCTCCAGGAATCGGCGCGCATCGCGAACCCCGACCCGGGCAACTTCCCCTATTTCGCCGCCGACGTCGCCATCGATGGTGACGACGCGATCGCGACGCTCGAGCGCTACTTCGACGCACCGGAGGGCGGTGATCCGAACGACGACACGCACGATGTGGCCGTCCACCTCTTCCATAAAACCACCGGCGGATGGGCGCCCGTCCGGCAGCTCGTACTCCATCACCACCACCCGTTCGCCAGCTTCAACTCCGGACTCGCCATGCGCAACGGCATCGCGGCGCTGGCGCTGAACCCCCTGTACGTGTTCGAGCGACGCGATGGGGACTGGGTCTCCGCCCCGGTCACCGGGGTCGATCCGGCCATGCCCGGTGATTCCATCACCATCGACGGAACGCGCATCCTGTTCGGCGGCACCAGCGGTCCGTGGCAGGGAACGCTCTACGAGAAGAACTCCGCCACGGCAACCTGGGGCCCCACCTCGATCATGGTGGGCGACTATCGCGGCGGGGACGACGAGTTCGTCGGTGGCCCGGTCGACATTTCCGGCGGTCGGGCCGTGGTGCTCAGCCCGTACAACGAAGAAGAGTTTCCGGTGGCATCGCCGGGTGTCACGGTGTTTCGCGACTGGGGTCCGCCAAGCCGCTTCCTGCGCCAGTCCGACATCCGCAGCTCCCCGTCCGCGCCGCTCGAATACGAGGTCGCGATCCGCGGCGACGAGATCTTCATCGCCGGGAACAACCGGTCAGGCACGCGTGTGTACCGCCCGGCGCCGAGCGATGCCTGGGAAGAGTTCGACAAGCTTCAGCCGCTCGACAGCTACATGGGCGGCGGTGTCACCACGGTCATCGAGAAGAATCATCTCTTCCTGATGCAGCGGAATTGGAACGCCGAGCGCGAGGCGTACGTCATCAATGTGTTTCGCAAAACCGCCGCGGCACCCTACGAACACGTGGCCACGCTGGTCGCGGGCGACGGCGCATCGCTGGGCAACTTCGGCATCAGCAGCCGCCGGGTGATCGCGAGCTGCGGGGGCGAGGCCTGTGTTTTCGATCTGCCGTCGAGTTTCACCCAGCCGCAACCACTCCAGCACACGTTCGCGGGAGCGACGCCCGCGGGATGGTCGATGAGCGCCGGCAGCGCGTTCGCGATTGCCCGGCGTGGCATAAGCCTTGTGCTGCGTCAGTCCGACACGTCGAGTCCCGCGATTCACACCGCGGTCCTCGATGCCTCCAACTGGTCCAATCAGTCAGTCCAGGCGGACATTCGCCCGCTTTCGTTCGCCGGCAGCGGCTGGCACGGTCTCGCGACGCGGTACCGCGATACCGGCAACTACTACTACGTGACAGTGAGCGGCGTCCGCGTCTCGTTGAACCGTGCCGCGGGCGGAAGCTTTTCGACCATCGCATCAGCTCCGGCCTCCATCGCACTGAATCGCCCATATCGGCTCAGGCTCGAATCCATCGGCACCCGTCACCGTGTCTACGTGAACGGTGCACCACTATTGGACGTCGACGACACGACACTCCCGAGTGGACGCGCCGCGTTGCTCACGCATCAATCGTCAGCGGAATTCGACAACGTGGTTGTGAGCCCCACACCCGCGACGATTCTCTATGCCCATGACTTCACGAGTTCCGGCGGACCCACCGATCTGTGGTCGTTCACGGGCACAGGTCTGTGGAACAACGTCGCGAGCGGCTCGAACCGCGTGTTCGCGCAGAGTTCCGTGGCGGGCGCGGCACGCGCCGTGATCGGCGTCCCCACCGACGACCTGTCGGTCGACGTCCGTGCGCGTCCCACGACGTTCGCGGGAACAGGTGGTGGCGACCGCTGGTTCGGCGTCATGGCACGGTATGTCGACGATGCGAACTACTACTACCTGACGTTGCGAAGTAACAATACGGTATCGCTGCGCAAGCTCACCAACGGCGCCATCACCGTGCTCGGAACCTATTCGCTGCCCGTCACGGTGGGTGCCTGGTACCAGCTGCGACTGGAGGCCGTGGGCGCCCGGATACGCGGCTACGTCAACGGCTTCCTGGTGGCTGAAGCCACCGATTCCACGCATACGCGCGGAGCGGCGGGCCCCATCACCAATCGCGCCGCCGTGGATTTCGACGACTACCGCGCCATCCAGCCCTGAAAAAGGGGACAGATCTATTTATCGCTGCTAGCCGTTCCGACGCTGCCAACGGCAGCTGGCGCGATAAATAGATCTGTCCCCTTTTTCAGATCCGTATAATCCGCGCCCTCATGGACAAGGCATATTCTCCGGGCGAAATCGAAGCCCGCATCTACGAACGTTGGGAATCCTCGGGCGCTTTCGCGCCGCAGGGCACTGGCCCCGCCTACTGCATCATGCTGCCGCCGCCGAACGTCACCGGTACGCTGCACATGGGGCACGCGTTCCAGCACACGCTCATGGACACCCTCACCCGCTGGCACCGCATGCGCGGCGACGCGGCGCTGTGGCAGCCGGGCACGGACCACGCCGGCATCGCCACGCAGCTGGTGGTCGAGCGCCAGATGATGGAGCGCCAGGAGCCCGGCCGGCACAAGATCGGCCGCGACAGGTTCATCGAGAAGGTGTGGGCGTGG
>DASQJS010000332.1:0-9504 GCA_035630995.1 Steroidobacteraceae bacterium
CTTGAGCTGCCAGAACCAGCCGACGCGATTGTTGGCGTCGCGCTGCAGGAGTTTGTCGAGCATCGTGCCGTCGTCGATCTCGGCAATGGACGCATCGAGATTCACGGTCTCGGTGTCGAAGGAACGGATGGCCAGCTCGTAGTTTTCGGCGGCCTGCGCGTTGGCGTTGAGCTTGGCGAACGCGTAGGGAATGGCGAGGTAGGCTTCCTGCACGGCGGAGTCGAGCAGGTTGCGTTCGCGCAGTTCCATCCACGGCGTGAGCGCTTGCTGGAACTGGCCTTCGGCCGCGTCGGCCCAGCCCACGCCTAACAACGCCTTGTTCGAGAACGGTCCGTCGAGGCGCACGCGTTCGAGCACGGGCTTGGCCTCCGCCGGCTGGTTGTTCTGCAGGTAGGCGTAGCCCAACGCGAGATTCGCGCGGTCGCGCAGGCTGCGCAGCTCACGGCGACCGGATTCGAGGGTGCCCACGGCAGTGAGGAAGGGATCGGCCTCGGTGACCAGGCCCTTGCGCACCAGCGCGACGCCCAGGTTGTACTGCGCGTAGGCCAGCCAGTCGCTCTGGTCCTGGCGGCCCTTCCAGTTGTTGAGCAGCTCGATGGCTTCATCGAAACGCTGCTGGCGCATGAGGATGTTGCTGAGCAGGTGCATGCGCTCGGCTTCGAGGTCCGGCGTGAGCCGGCCCTGCACTTCCTTGATGGCGCGTTCGGAACGGTCGAGATAGCCGCGCGCGTACCAGATCTTGCCGAGATAGAACCAGGCGCGATTGCGGACGCCCTCGGGCACCGACTGGGTCAGCAGGGTTTCGAAACGCTCGCCGGCCTCGTTGTGCAGGCCGAGCGATAGATACAGGCCGCCGAGCAGCAGGTCGGTCTCCGCATCGTGATGCGGCATGCGGCCCCATTGCCGGTACGCCTGCAGACGCGTGATCGCGTCGAAGTCCTGGCCCTGGAAGTAATAAAAGAGTGCGTCGCCAAAATGCAGGTCGCGCACCACCGTTGAAGAGAGCTTGTCCACCTCTTTCTTGGCGGCCATGGCCGGCGCGCACGCCACGAGCGCACCACAGACCAGGGCAATGCGGAAAAACTTCGACATCGCGAGTCTTATTCCCAATCCTTGATGGCGAACTCGGGCTGCGCCTTGCGCTGGCGGTCGGTGATCTTGAGTTCGAGGTATTTCGCGCCCACGCCCTTCTCGAACTTGAGATTGGCGCCGCGCTTGTAGTCGAGGTTGTTGGGGCCCTTGCCGGCGAAGAACGCCACCAGCTGGTGCTCGCCCACTTTCAGGTTGCCCAGGTACACGCGATGCACGCCGCCCTTGAGCAGCGCCTCGGCTTCGCGCGGCGTGTACAGGTAGTTAGCGACTTCCTTGTTGTCGATTTTCAGCGTGAGCGAATCGAGCGCGAAGAACTCGCCAATGTCCATGGAGACGAACACCGCCACCTGGGTGTTGGCCGGAAACAGCAGCTCTTCCTCGAGGACGAACAGCTCCTTGTTCAGATCGACGACGTCTTTCTTGAGATCCTGCACCGTCTCGTCGAGTGCGCGCGTGTCGGCCGGCGGCTCGCCGGTGGCGGAAACTTCGGCACCGGCGTCCGGAGCCGGGGCGGCCGGATCGGCTGCCGCAGCATCCGCGGCCGGAGCCTCGGCGGGCGGCACTGCCTGCGGATCCTGCGCGAGGGCCGGCAGCGCGAGAATGATCAGTGTCATCCAGGCGAAGCGGAATGTCTTGAGTTGCGGCATAGAGGTTACTCGTCGGATTATTCGTCTAGAAGCGTGCGCAGCTCGCGCACGTACAAGGCTTCATCACGCGATCTGAACTCGCGGTGTGCCACGCGCAGCACCCCCGCGCGATCCACGAACAGGAGCATCGGCAGGCGATCGACACTGAAGTCGCGTCCCGTGGTCTTGGCGGTGGCCACCAGCAGCTGGAAGTTCACGCTCAGCGCGCGCGCGAACTTCTCGGCGCGCGGGGTGTTGTCGTCGAGATTGACGCCGATGACCGTGAGCCCGGCGCTGCCGTAGGTCCTGGCGATGCGATCGAGCGCCTCGAGCTGCGCGCGGCAGGTGTTGCACGCGCCGCTCCAGAAGCTAACTACGACGACTTCACCGCGGTGCTCCGAGAGGCGCACGTTCTGGCCCGTGAGGTCGCGCGCGACCAGGTCGGGCGCCGGCTGGCCGAGCAGCACGTGTTTCTCGGCCGCGATGGCCGCGCCGCCACCCAGGCACAAACTCAGGCCGAGCGCGCACGCGAGCGCAAACGCAGCAAAACGCGCGTGCAATGCGGCCCTGGGCTCCACTAACAAACAAGCGGTCAAGGTTGGCTCAAAGTAAGGGAACACCGGCAAGCAATTTCCGGATTCGACGCAATCTGACGCGCGAAACCATCCCATAGCCCACTTAACAATGTCAACGAAGCAAGCCACTGTTTGAGAAGCAGTAACGGAATGCCGCGGCGTACATGAGTTAGCCAAAAAGGACAAGGGAGCGTCGGCAACACGCGACATCGCGGTGGCCTACGCTCCCTCGAGACTGATCGGTCTGGCTCGAACGCCTAGACCGGGTTGCTGACCGTTCCGTTGACGAGCGGCGCGATCATCGTGAGGCTGTCGCGCAATGCAACGCTGCCCAGGCCGTTCGACGGGAACAACGTCGGGAAGTTGCCTTCCTCGCCGTGCAGCGCCATGTAGTTGAGGATCACGGTTTCGACCAGCAGGTTGACGGCGTTCGCCGCCGGGCTGGACGAGGTGACCACGTTGCCGCTGGCGTTGAGTGAGCCGATCTGCATGCGCGTAGCGCTGCGGAGCTGCGGACGCCCCTGCCCCGGCTTGTACACCAGCACGAACGGCGCGGCGGTCGACTGGTTGTCACTCGCCCAGTCGAGCTTGCCACGACCTTCGACGGTGTTGTTCACCATGCCGTTCGCCGAGAGCGAACCGTCGCTGAACACGTAGATCATGAGCGGCTTGCCCATGCGCGCCGCGTACTCGAGACAGGCACCGATGCAGCGGCCCGCGCGGAAGTTGCGCGTCTCGCCGGTGTTGCGGCCCTGGCCGTGATAGTCGTAACCACCCATGGTCACCGTGCCGGCGCCCGCGTAGCCGTTGATGACCATCTTCATGATGGCCGCGGCCTTGCGGAATTCACCGTCGGCGTTGTACTCGGCTGCCGTGAAGATGGGCGTGATGCCGCCAGGCTGCGAAGCCTGCGCCACGATGTGCGGATCCAGGTTCGGGTTGAGCGCCGCGGGCGTACGGAAGCGATCGGCGAGATACGTGGACTTGAGGTAACCGCAACGCACCAGTTTGTGCAGGGCGGCTTCCTGCGCCGCGAGCTTGGTCGGCGACTGGTTGACCTTGGCGTGCGACAGGCGGGTCATGGACTCGAGCACTGCGATGGCATCGTCCTGGTTGCTGAACAACGTGCCGAGTTCGCCGGTATCGACGAGACCCGTGACGTCGCTGGCGCGGTCCACTTTCGTGGGGCGCGCGGCCGGATTCATCATCGCGGCGGGCGCCATCGAGTTGCCGCCCGAGTCGGTGTTCTGCGAGCCGATGAGCGTCAGCAGCTGGCCGTCGGCGCCGACGCGGTTGATGCCGTACATCGGGTTGTGCGGGTTGTTGCCCGTGTCGTTTTCCGACCGCGCCGCGATGGGAAAGCCATTGACGTTGGCGCGCGTGGCCGCAAGCGTGGACGCCTGCATGCCGCGAAGGATGGCGCCGTCCGAATGCCAGGCGGCACCGAACTCGGTATTGACGAAGTTGTTAGTCGGGCTGGCCGCATTGGCCGAACCCGGCGTCATGTTGCCCGGCAGGCCGAGCGTGGCGTAACCCTGCGTCGACAGGAAGTTCAGCGGGTTGCCGCTCTGACCGCACAGCATTTCCGAACCGGTGAGGTTCGCGCCGCCGGCGAGATCGAAGGCGATGAACGGGATCTTGCCCGCACCGGCCTGGATTGCGCAGGCCGCGGGTCCGAGCAGCGCTTCGAGATCGGGCGACATGGCGCGGGCGTTGTCGGAACCGATGAGCATCGCGAGCGCGGCAGGCGCGGCGATGATCGCGGGACCGGTTTTCATGCCCTGGGCGATGAAGTCGCGCCGCGTGACCGGCGCCTTGTGGCTCTCGTGCCGGATCGGCTCATCGAGACCCAGGAGGCGCGGACTCTTCTTCGTGCGGATGATCATGACTTCACTCCCTTACTGGATCAGCGTCGTGCCGCTACCGAGAACGGCGCCGCACGCTGCTTTCATTACTGTGCCCGTACCATTGGCCGCGCCGCCCGTGGGGCCCGCGACCAGCTTGTCGATCAGGTCGTCAATCTCGGCCGGGATCATTCCGTCGACGGTCGATTCCCATTCGAGGCCCGTGTTCTTGGCCTTGGTCATCAGCGCCGTGATCACGAGGTCGCGGTTCGCGGTGTTCGGCGAACTTACGGAGCCGAAGGTCGAGGTCGCGGAAGCGGCCGGATTCAGCGAGCCACCGTAGAAGGCGGTGCGCAGCGCCGGTGTGTCGACCATCTGGCTGCAGTACTGGATCGCGAGCTGCGCGAGTCCGGTCTGCTGCGCAGGGCCGAAGGCACCGAGCTTCTCGATCGAAGGCAGCGCCTGCTTCACCAGCGTGTACGTGCTGACCACGGCCGCGTTGTTCGGCGACACGCCCGTGATGAGTGACAACGAGGCGTTGAGCTCATCGAAGGTGCGCAGGCCGACGTCCGATTCCGCTGGCAGATCCACCGGCGTCGGAGCCGAAGGCGCCCCGGGGGGCGGCAACGGATTGTCGTTGGCGCCGATGTGATCGAACTGCAGGAAGTACAGATCGTCGATCGGACCATTCTCGATCGACACGACTGTGCCGACCGGGGTCATCAGCTGACCGGCACCTGCGGTGTAGTTAGCACCGCCGATCGTCTGGTCGAGAGGCTCGTAAGCCTGGCCCGTGTGCAGGATCGCGCCGTTCACGCCGACGCGGACACCGCTGATCTGCAGGTTGGCGACCGAGGCGTTCGGATCGAGGCTGATGAAGGTCGGCTTGGAGAACTGCAGACCGTAGCTGTCGAGCTGGCTGGCCTCGATCATCACGTACGCCTGCGGCACGGTGACCAGGTGGCTCACGTTGAACAGCATGAAGTACTTCTCGCCGACGCCGGCGTCGAAGTTCTGCTGGATCTGCGACGGCGACAGCGCGCGATTGTGGATCGCGACGAGGCGCAGAACGCCTTCCCACTGGCGGTTGGTCGAAGTTTCGTTGCCGAGCACCAGCGCGAAGGTGTCGTCCCAGTCGGCGAGCGAACCGCCGCCCTGGGCATCGAGGTCACCGGTGTACACGCCGTTCACATAGATACGACGGCCTTCGACCGGGCTGTAAGTCATGACCACGTGCTGCAGCGCCGCCTGGGCGTCCATATCTGCCGCACGCGTGATCAGCACCGGGTTGCCGTTGGCGCTCGTCTTGTCGCTGCGCGTGTAACCATGGTAGGTGTACTCGTTCTGCGCGAGCGTGGCGTTGCGCGCGTTGGCGCCCGCCGAGTAGCTCACGATGAACGCATCTTCCTGGGCGACGTTGGCGTTGTTGGCCCAAGCTTCGATGGTGAATTCACCCGTCGACTTGATGAGGTCGGCGAGTTTCTTCGAGCTGGCCGCAGTGCCCTGCGCCTTGCCGCCCATCTTGACGTTGATGCCCCAGCCGCCGACCCACGCGACATCACCGGAGAGCGTCAGGTTGAGTGCCGGCTCGTGACCGCTGGTGTCATAGGCAATGTTGCCCATGCCGGTCTTGAACTCGAACTTGGCGATCGTGGCCGCTTCGTAACGGTTGCCGCCCGCGGCGACCGTACCGTCATACAGCGTGAGACCCTTCGAGATGAGCATGCCCGCGGGAATTTCGTTCACCGGTAGCGGATCGACAAAAGCATTGATCGCCTGGAGCATGGTGGCAGCGTTGTCCGCGCAAGTCCCGCCACTGGCCCAGCAGTTGTGCGACTCGTCGCCCAGACGAACGACCAGGCGTGAATCCGCAGTATTGGCGAGATTGATCTTCGACTTGATGGCGGCATAGGCCGTTTCGATCGACGCGGGCGACGGAACCGCACCGCCTTCCGCGAAGAACGGCTGCTGTTGCGCGGCCGAGGTCGAGGAGTGGCAGCGTCCACAATTTGCCCGGGCGGGGTCGCGCACCAGTGCGTATAGAGCAGAGGAAGCGAACAGCGCCGAAGAAGCCGGGAAGCTCTTGCTGCCGCCCACTTCTTTGATCGTCGGAGCCTGGAGCTGGATCTGAGTGCCACCGGTGGCGCTCGCGCCAGCCCAGTTGCGGATCCACACTGTCAGCGTGTCACCGCAAGCCGCGGGAGACTGCAGCCAGCAATTGTGACCGCCGGCGACCTTCACGACCATGCGTGACTGATCGGGCTGCGTGAGGTTCACGACGCCGTTGGCTGCCTGGTACGCGAGGTTCACGTCATCGTTGCGGGCGAACATCGGAGTCTGACCACCGGCGCCGTGGCACGAACCGCAGCGATTGTTGCCCTTGATGTTCTCCCACAGGTTGATGCGGAAGGCCTGCACGTCGGCGTTGGCCGAAGCGGGACCCGTGTAGTCGAGGACCGGGGGCGCCGTCGTGACGGGGTTGACCACCGTCGGTGCGCCGCCGCTCGAACAACCAGCAAGAATCGCGGCTGCCGTGGCTGCCGAGAACCAATGAAGAATTTTGGACTGCATAGCGTTCATGTGTGTTTCCTCAATCGCCCATGCAGTACACAGCGGTTTCGGCGAACACCTGTTTCAACCGATAACCGGTGGACTGGAAGTTGGCCGTCATGGTCGCGACCTGGGCGCGATCGGCTGAGTTGCCCGGCGCGCGGAAGCACACCGTCCTGAACACCTTCTCGACCTGGCATTGAGCGAAAGCGTCACTGTTGGCGAGTTCCTCGCCCATGGACTTCGCACCATTGCCCCGGCCGGGCGTCGCGCCCCACCCGAGCAGGGAGTTCTGGCCCACGCGCCAGCGGTTCTCCCAGGCGTCATCGGGAGTGATGAAGCCCGGTGCGAAGTTCGTGTTGTTGTTGAAGTACTTCGAATGCACGGCCGTGGAGTTGTAGACCAGGCGCATGGTGCCCGGGGCTTCCTCCGAGCCGTTGTCGAAGTCGTAGTACGCGAACGCCTGCGCGAACGGGTCCATGCCGCTGTGGCAGCCGATGCAGTTGTTCAGGAAGATGCGGCTGTCGCCACCGGGGCTGCGGCTCACGTCCTGGCGGATGCGATCCGGGGGCAGCGAGGTGTCGTGCACCTGTTCCATGTCGCGGCACATGTGATTCATCATCGTGAAGCGGAACATCGCGCGGTTGGTGCCGTCGACGAAGAACGCTTCCGAGGCGGCGCGCGAAGTGATGAACCCGGCGGTGGCCGCGGGCGGGATGCCCTGGATCGACGACTGCGTGGTCGGCGTCAGCGCGGTGAACAGGTTGACGTTGTTCGTCTCGGCGTTCTCGTAGTGCGTGTTGTTGCTGGCCGAAGCGGCCGGCGTCGAACCGTTCACGGTGTAAGTGAGGTCGGCCGAGAGCGCGGTGTTGAACGCGACGTCGTCACGCACCATTCCAATGAAGGTGGCGACGTAGTCGTTGAGCGGCGCGAACACCGTCTGGTCACGGTTGGTCCACGGCACTGCCATGTTCTTGAGGGTGACGTTATAGAAGGACGGCGCCTGGGTGGCGATGTTGGCCGCGCCAATCGCATTGCCGCCGGCGACCATGCCCTCCATCGTGTCCAGGGTCGCCTCGCTCGGCGGAACGCCGGCGATGCGATCGTAGATGCGCTTGGCCTGATCGCGATCGTTCGCCGACGCGGCAATTGCCACGCTCGCGAGCAGAACCGCAAGGCCGACCGTCTTAACTTTTGAAACCTGTGGGGTATTCATTTGCCTCATCCACATCCCTTTTGACGAACGCAGTATCACCCGGCCCGCCAACACACTTGTTTGTCTCCGCTCCTCTACGTCTCCAAGCGGCGACAGCACCATTTATTACGTACGCACAGTAGTCTTGGGCCCGAGGATTGCGAACCGCGTCACGGCGCCTGCCGCCCCGTAGCCCTAACTAAACAGCTGACAAGAAAACCGCTTTGCGGCTCTGTCTGCTGTGACGTTGTCGGCAGATCGATGTGGCCTCAAGCGGGATGATTGCATTACGTCACATGCCTGTGCGGCAATGCACATGCGGCCAGGTGTGGACGAAAGTGGAGGATGCTGTGAATCGACCATACGAAAACGCGAACCGGATCACGCTCGGACGATTGGGCTTGGGCCTGGTCCTGGGCGCAGCCGGCTTGTTAGCGGCCTGTACCCAGGGCCCCGGTGGCGGTGGCGTCGGCCTCGCCAGCGGCCAGGACCCGGATCCGGCCACGGTCGACTTCCCGATCTTCTACATCCGCCACCAGATTCCCGAAGACCAGGACGACGTCACGCGCCTCCGGCCGTTCGTCGAGGATGACGACTATTCCGCCACGCTCTGGAAGCGCGACCGCGCTTCGCCGGGCGCCCCCGAAGCCGAAATCACCGCGCGCCTGCGCGTCGATCCACTTGGTTCACCGGAAGACCGCTACGACATCAAGGACCTCGCCGTCTCGCCCGACGGCCTGCGCGTGGCGTTCGCCATGCGCGGCCCGTTGGACGATTTCGACGAGGACGAACCGCCGACCTGGAACATCTGGGAATACAACATCGCCACCGACACGCTGCACCGCGTGATCACCTCGGACATCATCGAGGAAGAAGGCCAGGACGTCTCCCCCTCCTATCTACCCGACGGCCGCATCCTGTTCTCCTCGACGCGCCAGCGCCAGGCCAAGGCCATCCTGCTCGACGAGGGCAAGGCCCAGTTCGAAGCGGCAACCGAAGCGCGCAACGAATCCGCGTTCGTGGTGCACGTGATGAATGCCGACGGCACCGGCATCCACCAGATTTCCTTCAACCCGAGCAGCGATCTCTACCCGCAGGTGCTGCAGAACGGACGCGTGTTGTTCACGCGCTGGGACCGCGCACCGGGCCGCGACGGATTGCACCTGTACACCTCGAACCCCGATGGCACCGACATGCAGCTGCACTACGGTGCGGTGTCGCATCTGACGGGCACGGTAGTCGCTGGCGTCGCCACTCCCATCGAATTCATGCGCGCGCGCGAAATGAGCGACGGACGGCTCATGGTGCTCACGCGTCAGCGCACCAACGTCGATTTCGGCGGCAACCTGACCATCATCAACACGAACGCCTTCGTCGAGAACACCCAGACCACGCTCGCGGGCGCCGGCACTCCCGGCCCCGCGCAGACTCCGGGCACGTTGAACGACGTGCGCACGGTGCCCGGTCCTTCGCCCGGTGGCCGTTTCAATTCCGGCTTTCCGTTGTGGGACGGCTCCGGCCGCATCCTGGTGAGCTGGTCGCAGTGCCGTCTGCTCGATCCGCAGGATCCGACGCGCATCATCCGGTGCGAGTCGGACAGCGCCGAAGACCCGGACGCGGTC
>DASQJS010000333.1:0-4894 GCA_035630995.1 Steroidobacteraceae bacterium
TGCCATCAAGGAGCGCCAGACCGCCGCCAAACCATGGTTGGGCGACCTCGATGGAATGCTGGAGCGACGCGTGGTTCGCATGCTCGTGGTCTACAACAAGACCAACTACTTCCTGGACGGTCCACAGCAACGCGGCGCCACCTACGACATGGGCGTTGAGCTCGAGAAATGGCTCAATCGCACCAACAAGGACAAGACGCGGGCGATACGCGTGGTGTTCATTCCCACCGCGCGGGATCATCTGCTCACGGATCTTCAGGCAGGACGCGGCGACATCGCTGCCGCGGGCCTCGCGATCACGCCCGAACGCCAGCAGCTCGTGAGTTTTGCCAGGCCCTTCATCGATGACGTCAGCGAAATCCTCGTCACTTCTGCCGAGGGAGCAGTACCGGCCACCGTGGAGGGCCTCTCGGGACAAAGCGTCTACGTGCGCAAATCGAGCAGCTACTACTCGAGCCTCGAATCGCTCAACACACGGCTCAAGTCGCAAGGCAAGCCGCCAGTCATTATCGTCCCTGCCGACGAGAACCTCGAAGACGAAGACATCCTCGAGATGATGAACGCCGGGATCATCGACAGCACCGTGGTCTTCAGCGGACTGGCTACATTCTGGCAGCAGATCTTCACCAACATCCACCCGCACCCGGAATTGGTCCTGCGTGCCCGCAGTGAAATCGCCTGGGCGATTCGCAAGGAGTCTCCGCAGCTCAAAGCTTCGCTCGACGCGTTCGTCGACAAGAACAAATCCGGAACCATGATGGGCAACATGGTCCTGCGGCGTTACCTGCAGAACACCAGGTGGGCGCGCAACGCGACCTCGGCCGCGGATATGAAGCGCTTCGACGAATTATCCGGGTACTTCAAGAAATACTCCGAGCAGTACAAGTTCGAGTGGCTGCTGCTGGTAGCGCAGGGATACCAGGAATCCGGCCTCGACCAGAGCATCCGCAGCCCGGTCGGCGCCATCGGCGTCATGCAGGTGATGCCCACCACCGCCGGGGACCGCAATGTCGCCATCAAGGACATCCACCTGGTGGAGCCCAATATCCAGGCGGGCGCCAAGTACATGCGCTTCCTCGTCAATCAGTACTTCGACGAGCCAGGCATCGACAACCTGAACCGCCACCTGTTTGCGTTCGCGGCCTACAACGGTGGGCCCAATCGGATTGCAAGGTTGCGGCGGGAAGCCGCCGCGAGAGGTCTCGACCCGAACAAGTGGTTCAACAATGTGGAGCTACTTGCCGCGGAACAGATCGGCCGGGAAACCGTCCAGTACGTGAGCAATATCTACAAATACTTCCTCGCCTACAAACTGGTCCAGGAGCGCGGCGAGCAGCGCGATGCCGCCAAGGCCAAGGCAACCGCTTCGCAGGCGCCGACGAAAACGCAATAAAGCGGTGCAAATGGCGTTTTCTTGATAGTCAGGAGCCACGACAGCGATTCCACTAGCACGGTGGCTGGCCCTTCACGACAAAACGCCCTGATCGATACCGACGCGGAATCGCTCCTGCAGCCGTTCCCGGGCTGGCAGGCGGAATGGATTCACCTGGGGCCCGCGCCGGCGAGTTATCACGGCGTACGCGTCTCGTTCGAATCGGGAACCTTCACCGCCCTGCACACCTCATCCGCGGGCATCCTGCGCGGCAACACCAGCGCCGACTTCGTTGCGATGCTCACGAGTGCCCCGGCTTCGGCATATCCGCGCAATTGCTCACATGCCATCGGCGGCGACCGCTGCCTGGTGCTCGGCCCGGCAGCGAACCTCGACCTCTATCTACCGCAGGGTTGCAACCTGATGATCATGGCCTTGCCCGTGCCGCCCTCGAACGGCGGCAGCACGCTGACCACCGGGCTCTCGCAATACTGCGAGCTCGACAAGGCGCAAACGAACCTGCTGTCGCGCTGCATGGACTCGCTGGAAGAGATCCGCATGGAACCCTTCTCGTCGCAGGCGACCCGCGTTGCCCAGCGCCGGCTGCGTGATCTGTTGAGTCCGGCGTCGGCGATGGTGCGCGACACCAGTCCACGACCATACCTGCAACGCGCGCGATTGCAGCGTCATCTCGCCGTCATTCGCGCCTGTGAGTTCGTCGACTCGCATCTGCGCGCACCGATCGCGCTCGTGGACCTGTGCGAGGCGGCCGGTGTGAGCACGCGCGCGCTCGAGTACGGATTCCGGGACTTCTACGGCCTGGGGCCCATGGCCTACGTGCGCAACCTGCGGTTATGCCGCGTGCGCCATGACCTGCTCGATCATGCCGATTCGGTCAGCAGCGCAGCACGGCGCTGGAGCTTCACGCACATGGGCCAGTTCAGCCACGACTATCGAGCGTTGTTCGGCGAGGTGCCGTCCAAGACTCTGGCGGCGAATCAGCGGGCGGCAAAGGCAACCGGCCCCGTTTCGTAGCGCAACTGGCGTCCGGGCCGCTCGCATTCGCTCGCGCGACGTGTTGCCGACGGGCGCTCGAGAAACACTCGCTTGTAGTCAGCGGCGAACTGACTGAGGTGACAGAAGCCGCAGTCGAGCGCCACTTCGGAGACACTCCGTTCCGCAGCGCTGCTCGTCTGCAGTCGGCGGCGAACTTCGCCCAGCCGCAGCATCTTGATGTATTTGAACGGTGACAGGCCGACGAGATCACGAAATCCATATTCGAGCGAACGCGCCTGAAGGTGCGCGTGACGACATAACTCTGCCAACGTCATGGTTTCAGCGAGGTGCTCGTGGATGAAGCGGCGCACTCGTTCCACCGCCATACGGCGCCGCGGCAGCACCGTCACCTGGTCATCGGGACGCTCCGCATCCGCCAGTGCGGCTCGCAGCCATGAAAGCAAACGCACCTGCAGGGCGGCTGCGAGATGTGCATCTCCTGCGTTCACGCTGGCTAACAGGGCGCGCAGGTCTTCCGAAAATCCGCAGCCCGCGCAACCATCGGCGCTCGTGTACCAGCGTGGACGGCGGAGGCGCACGCGCGATCCCGCGCCGCCTCGAAAGGCGATGAGGTAGACCCGACCCACCGCATGCGTAAGCAAATCGAGATCGCTGTCGGGCGGCAACAGCACCGCATCGCCCGCCACCAGGCGGCGGCCTTCGAAGTAGACGGCGCCGGATTCCGGCGCTGGCAGCAGCACGGCACCCCAACCTTCCCTCGTGTGGAGCTGGTGCAGCGCTGTCCTGTCCACGTTCACGCTGCCTACCCAGGCTCCATCGAATGGCACGAAATCGCGCTCGACTTCGAGCTGCCCGGTGGCCAGTTGCGCAATATCCCAGGTCAGGCAGCCAGCCAGATCCCCGGTTGCACCGAGCCCGGCAGATTTGAGTCCAATTTCGCGCATCGCCGCCGTCTGCTCCCGAGGGCGTCGCGCCTTGGCACGACGATGCGTCTTTTTATGACACGCCGCGGCACGCCAACATCGGACCTTGGTCCTACAGCCCGGAAGCCCGCCAGGCGCCCGCTTTCGCGCTATGTAGTTAGATCGGCGGCGGTGTTCGTGGTGTCTGCCGCCGTGCGCAAAGTGAACCGGAACTCCGCGCCACCGTGCGCACCATTCACCGCCCAGATGCGTCCGCCATGCGCAAGCACGATCCAGCGGGCGATGGAGAGCCCCACCCCCATGCCATCGGGCTTCGTGGTGAAGAAGGAGTCGAACAACTCGGGCAACTTTTCGGGCGGGATGCCGCTGCCATGATCCACGACCGCGACCTCGACGAGGTCCCGGCTGACCAGGCGCGTGTGCACTGACAACTCTCGCGCCGCTTCGGGCGTCGCCTGCATGGCATCCATTCCATTGACGACCAGGTTGATCAGCACCTGCTCGATCTGTGGCTGATCAGCCGCGACCAGCGGCAACGATTCGTCCAGCATCCGCTGAATGCGCACGCGCCGGAACAGCGCATCGCCGGACACGAGCCGCAGCACATGCGTGACCATGCGGTTCAGATCCACGGGCTGAATCCGGATTTCGCGTTTCCCCACCAGCGAGCGAATACCGCGAATCACCTCGTCGGCACGCAGGTCGTCGTCGCGAATATCCCTGATGATTTCGCGAATCTCCTGGAGCGGGGGATTCTCGCGAGACAGCAACGTCTCGGCCGCCTCCGCATTGCTGAGGATGGCGCACAGCGGTTGATTCACCTCATGCGCCACCATGGCGGTGAGCTCACCCACCGCCGCCAGCCGCGACGAATGCGCCAGCCGGCGTTGCACATCGTCCGCCCGCTTGCGATCGGTGATGTCGTGCCCGATGGCTTGCAACTCCTCCGGAATTTCTCCCGCTCCGTCGATGGACTTGAAGGCCCAGTGTTGCCAGCCGCGGCCTCCATCCGGCAAGGTCACTTCGCATTGCAATTCCGCCTGCCCCGCTCCCGACAGGACGTGCGTCACGGACCGCGCGAGCTGCTCGCGGGTGTCAGCCGGAAAATAGGCGCCCAGGTTCTTGCCCAGCACTTCGTCGCGCTGCTTGCCGAGAAACCGGCAATACGCCTCGTTGACGAAAGTCAGCGTCAGGTCCGGCGCAAAACGGCACACGAGCTCCGTCTGGCTGTCGACAACCGCGCGATATCGCTCTTCGCTCTGGCGCAGCGCCGATTCCTGCCGTCGGCGGTCCGTGACGTCGATCGCCGACCCGATGAAACCCACGAACTCGCCCGTGGCGCCGTACCGCGGTACGCCGCGAGCCAGGATCCAGCGGTACACGCCGTCACGGCGCCGCAATCGGTAATCCATTTCGAATTCACAGCGTGCCGAGAAGCTGGACTGGTAGATAGCCACGCAGCGCTTCTGATCATCGGCATGCACTGATTGGACCCAGCCATAACCTCGTGCCTGCGATAGTGCCCGGCCCGTGAAATCGAGCCAGACATTGTTGACGAACTCGCAGCCCCCATCCGTTCCCG
>DASQJS010000334.1:0-13098 GCA_035630995.1 Steroidobacteraceae bacterium
CGTCGAGTTATTCCATGCGATCTCCTCGCCGGTCTTCCAGGATCTGCAGCCACTGACCGGCACGTCGCTCGCGGACCTTCGGCGCGAATCCCTGGACATGCTCCAGAAGCGGCTGGAAGCGAGCGCCGAGCGCGCGGATGCCCGCGACGTCACCGTGAATTGCCACGTCACCTGGGACTATCCACCTCACGAGGCCATCGTGCGACGAGCCTCGCGGACCGGCGCGGACCTCATCATTGCCGAATACCATGACGGGAGCCGCCTCAAACCCTGGCTCCTGCACCTCACCGACTGGGAACTGCTGCGCCTGAGTCCGGTGCCTGTCCTGTTGCTCCGGGACACTCGCAAGTACCTGCGCCCGGCTGTGCTCGCCGCCGTCGATCCTTCGCGCACACATGAAAAGCCAGCAAAGCTCGACCTGGAAATCATGGCCGCTGGCGAGCTGCTGGCGGATTCGCTGCAGGGATCGTTGCATGCGATGCATGCCAACTACCCCATGCTCACCGGCCTGAAGCTCGGCGATACGGTGTTCGACGCCGGGGCGCTCGCCGAGAGTTACCGGGATCAGAAGCGCCAAGACAGCGCGGCATTCAGGGCATTTGCCGACAAGGCAGGCATTCCACGCGCGAAGCGCCACGAGCTGGATGGCGACCCGGTGTACGCCATCCCGAAGGCCGCCGCCGCGACGCGCGCGCAGATCGTGGTGATGGGCGCGGTGTCACGCTCGGGGCTCAAGCGCGTGTTCATCGGCAACACCGCCGAGCGCGTGCTCAATGCCCTTCCCTGTGACGTGCTGGTCGTCAAACCGCCGCGGTTCGAAAAGAAGCGCGTGCAGAAAGCATCCCGCGGAATGCGCGTGATCTCCGCGACACCGCTCGTCTCCGTATCTGTCTGAAACTACCGGCCGGTGACGCGCCAGATGATATTGCCGACATCGTCCGCCACGAGCAGCGCGCCACGCTTATCGATGGCCACACCCACGGGCCGTCCCCATGCCACGCCGTCCTTGCTCACGAATCCCGTGAGCACGTCGAGCGGCATGCCCGACGGCTTGCCGTTGACGAACGGAACGAAGACCACCTTGTAGCCCGCCGGCGGCTTGCGATTCCAGGAGCCGTGTTCGCCGATGAACATGCCGTTGGACAGATGCTTCGGCATCCCCTTGCCGTCGGAGTACGTGAGACCGAGCGCCGCCACGTGCGCGCCGAGCGCGTAGTCGGGCGACACGGCCTTCGCCACCAGATCCGGCTGCGCCGGCTCGACGCGCGTGTCCACGTGTTGTCCGTAGTAAGAATAGGGCCAGCCGTAGAACGACCCGTCCTTCACCGAGGTCAGGTAGTCCGGCACCAGATCGTTGCCGAGCTCATCGCGCTCGTTGGCCACGGTATACAAGGTGCCGGTTTTCGGTTCCCATGCCATGCCGTTGGGATTGCGCAGTCCCGTGGCAAACAATCTTTTCGCTCCGGTCTTCACATCGACTTCCCAGATGGCGGCGCGGCCCTCTTCCTCCTGCATGCCATGTTCGGCCACGTTGCTGTTCGAGCCCACTGTGGCGTAGAGCTTCGTCCCGCTCTTGTTTGCGATGATGTTCTTGGTCCAGTGATGGTTGCGCGTGCCACCCGGCAAATCGGCGACCTTGGTGCCCGCGGCGGAAATTTTCGTGGTGCCGGCCGAGTACGGAAACTTCACGATGGCATCGGTGTTTGCCACATAAAGCTCGGAACCGATCAGAGCCATGCCAAATGGCGAGTGCAGGTTCTCGAGCAGCGGTGTGTGGATCTCGGCCACGCCGTCGCCATCGACATCGCGCAACAACGTGATGCGATTGGCGGAGGGCACGCCCGCGCCCGCCTTGCCCTGCATCTTCTTCATGACCTTGCCCTTGATGCCCTTGCCTTCGTCGGGCCGCACGGGGGCGTTGGTCTCCGCAACGAGCACATCGCCATTGGGCAGCACGTACAACCAGCGCGGATGCACGAGTCCGCTGGCGAACGCGTTGACCGCGGTCCCGGTCGCCGGTGCGGGTTTCGATCCCGCGGGCCAGCCCTTGGCTTCAGCCACCTGGACGATCGGAATCAGCTGCTTTTCGGGTTCCGGAAGACTGGGATTGGGCCCCACGCTGGTCTGCGGGGATTCAACCGGTCCGGTGTCGGTGGGCCCCACGGACACGCAGGCGACCACCGCGACGCTAACAATGAGCGCGCACGGCAAGAGAACACGCACGAGTGGATTGAAACGCATGAGCTAACTCCTTGGCTTCGCGCATACGCACGACGCCCAGCCTTACAAGACCACCCGATTGCGTGTGCATGATGGCCCTAAGGCTCCGTTCACGGTCATGAGCGGAGTGCGCGCCCTGTCGTAGGAATCCGCCGCGCTGGCCAGCGGTTTGGACATTAGAATCCGCAACGATGCTACGGACCATCCTCGTATATGGCGTATTGCTCGCGGCCGGCGCGTTCGGCCTGCAATGGCTGGAATACCACTTCGTGGTGCGCACGCATGCCACCGAAACCTACCTGGTACTCGTCGCGCTGGCGTTCATGGGCTTGGGGATCTGGGTGGGGGCGCAGCTCTTCCGGCGTCGGCCATCCGCTCCCTTCGAACCGAACCTGAAAGTACGTGAGACGCTCGGCGTCAGCGATCGCGAATTCGAGGTGCTCACGCTGCTGGCGGCGGGTCGCTCGAACAAGGAAATCGCGAGCCAGCTCAATGTCTCACCCAACACCATCAAGACGCACGTCGCAAAGCTATTCGAAAAGCTCGAGGCCAGGCGACGCACGGAGGCCATCTCGCGGGCGCGTGAGCTCGGAATGATCCGTTAACTGCCGGATTCCGGGCGATCAGGGCGAAATCACCCTTTCATACGATTGCCGGCCGCCGGCGTATGCCCTCTGATGCGCTCACCTTCACTGACAGGTGCCCCATGACCGCAATCATCCTTCGATACGGCGTCATCGCCGGACTCATCATCGGCGTTCCCATGTTGTGGCGCATGCTCTCCGCGAAGCCCGGCGAGGTGCCGGTCGTGGGGATGCTGCTCACCTACCTCGTGATGATCGTGGCGCTCAGCGCCGTGTTCATCGGGGTCAAGGCCTATCGCGACAAGGTGCTCGGGGGGGTCGTCCGGTTCCTGCCCGCGCTCGGTGTCGGGCTCGGCATCAGCGCAGTCGCCAGCATTGTCTATGCCCTCGCCTGGGAAATTTCGAGCGCGTACAGCAGTTTCGACTTCGTCGCCTTTTACAAGGACTACATGGTGGACGCCGCCAAGGGCGGCTCGCCGGCCGAAGTGAATCAGGCGATCGCGAACGCCGAAGCGTTCGAGAAGATGTACCGCAATCCGCTGTATCGCATACCCATGGTATTCGTCGAGATGTTCCCGGTGGGCGTGCTGATTTCGCTGATCTCGGCCGCCGTGCTCAGGAATCCGCGCGTACTGCCAGCACGGGGGGCAGCCCCCATTTCCTAGCAGGGAAAAGGGGACAGATCTATTTTCCGCGAATCGAGGGGCGGGCGAGCTCGACAACAGGGGACGCGGAAAATAGATCTGTCCCCTTTTCCGCGATGCGGAAACGCCCGACGGCGCCGCCAAGCTCACCGGCCAGCATCTGCAATTCGTGCGCGCTCTCGCGCGCCCGCGCGAGCAGGCTGAAATTCTCGCTGTTGCTGGTCTCGACCTCGGCGACCTTGCGCGCCACGGTTTCGATGCCCACGCACTGCTCCTGAGCGTCGCGCGCGATTTCGCCGACCACGTCGGCCATGGTCGCCACGCGCTCGACCACGTCTTCGATGGTCTTGCCCGCGCTCGTTACCAGTGCCGTTCCCTGGCGCACGGTCAGGTTGCTCGCTTCGATGAGTTCCTTGATCTCGCGCGCCGAGGCCGTGCAGCGCTGCGAGAGGCTGCGGACTTCCGCGGCGACCACGGCAAAGCCGCGGCCGTGCTCGCCGGCGTGCGCCGCTTCGACCGCGGCGTTCAACGAGAGCAGATTGGTGCTGAAGGCGATCTCGTCGATGACTGAAACCACGTCGACGACGCGCGCGCTGGTCGCGGACACTTCGGCCATCGACTTGACGACGTTGCCGACCACGAGGCCACCGCGTACCGCGGCGTCGCGCGCTTCGGTGGCGATCGTGCGCACGCGCAGTGCGTTGTCGGCATTGCGCCGCACGGCATCGGTGATTTCCTTCATGTTCTGCACCGCCGCGGCGATCGAGTGCGTCAGCTCCTCGCCCTGCGTGTGCAGCGTCTCGTTACCTTCGTTGATCGTTGCGGCGACTGACGAGACGTTCTCGGAACCGGTGCGGATCTGCGACACCATCCGGGAGAGATGCGAGCGCGAGGCGGCGAGATCGTCGAACACCTGCGCCAGCAATCCCTGGTAGCGATGCCCGGCCGTCTCGGTCAGTTCGCCCTGGCTGAGCGCGGCCAGTTGCAGTGAGGTGGCGTGCAGCGCCGTGTGAAACATTTCGGTGAGCTGGTTCAGCGAGCTCGCGAGCTCGCCCCAGTAGCCGGATTTTCCGTCGCCGGGAATGCGCTGTGAGAAATCCCCCAGGCCCGCCGCGTGCACCACGGCGCTCACTTCGCGCTGTGCGCGGACTTCGTCGGTGCGATCCACCCATTCGGCGACGCGGCCGAGCAGCTCGCCCTTCTCCGTCGTGATCGTCGATACAACTACGTCCGTCACCGTCTGCAGATAACGCAGGCGCGTGGACCGCGGATCACCGGAAGCGGCGCCTTCGTTGGCGCTGGCCGCAGAAAGCAAATCGTCGAGCTGCCGGCCGACAATCGCGGTGCCGGGTTGAATCAGGTCCATCAGCGAGCGAGCGGCCGCGTTCGCGTAAATGATGCGTCCATCGGGATCGGTGATGAGCACGCGCGAGGAGGCGAGGTCCAGGCCCGAACGCACGCGGAAAGCGCCGACCGCGGCGGACGCCGCCGATTCGGCCGCGGTGCGCCGCTCGATGAGCTGCTGGCACAGATCGCTCATCGCGCGCACCAGCTCGCCACATTCCGCCGGGTCATCGGATTTGCGCACCTCGTCGTAGTCGCCCGTCGCCAGGCGGCGCGCGGTGAGCGCGGCGTATTGCACTGGCTCGATCACGGCATTACGCACCGCCCGGAATGCCCGGAAGGCGGCGAACGCGGCGATCAGCACCAGCACCGCGGCGACGCCGAGCGCGATCCAGAAATCGATCCGGCCGGCCTTGAGCACGCCGGAGAGTGAACCCGCGGAGGTCTGGTTCAGCGCCGTGACGGTGGAGATGACGTAGGCCAGCAGATTGGGATCGAAGGTGACCTGCAGCTCGCGCTGGGCATCCTCGACGCGCCCGCGTTGCGCCAGGCGCGTTGCCTTGACGCCGCTGACGACGAAGGTGGACAAGCCGTCGCTGACGGCCTGCTGCAGCGACGGATCGCTCGACAGCTTGGTGGAGATCTCGTCCACCACTTCGCCAAGGCGCGCCTTGGCTTCGTTGAAAGCGGCGATGCCCTTGTTGCGTTGTTCGTCGTCGGTCGCCGCGACGGTTTCACGCGCGTGGTCGGAGAGTTCCTGCGCCGCGTTCAGCAGACGCCCGGTGAGCTCCATGCTCGCGTTGCTGTTGGTACTGGAGTCCTCGAGCCTGCCGACCAGCACCCATGCCGATCCGCTCGACAGCGCCGCCTGGACCAGCAGCAGAAGGATCAGGACGAGCCCGGGAATGGCGAGCCGGCGTGAAACCGATTCGCCGATCCAGCCGCGAAGTTTCGCGATGGACTTCACGGGCGTCAGACTTCAGTTGGCCGGCGTGCCCGTCTTGCGCAGCTCGCGCAAGAAGGCAACGAGATCGTGAATCTGCTCGTTCGTGAGTTCGTCGCCCCAGGGCGGCATGAAAGCCGAACGGCCGACGGAGACACCACCGCCGCGAATGATCATTTCCTTGTACTGATCGGGGAAAGGGCTCACGGTCAGGTTGGCCGGTTTCGGCGTGTACATTTTCGCAGCGCGCCCATCACCCTTGCCGGCGGCGCCGTGGCACAACACGCAATACGTGCGGAACGCGATGCCGCCGCGGATCACCGACGCATCCGCCGTATCGCGCGGCAGCGGGCCGGCGTCGTCTTCGGCCCAGGCCGTCGGCGCACCCAACGGAGCTGCGAGCATCAACAACAGCGCGGCGGAGACTGCCAATTTCACTTCGCGACCTCGATCTTCATTTTCATTTCCGGATGAATGGCACATTCGACTTCGATCGTGCCCGGCGCGGTCAGCTTCACATTGCGGGTTTCGCCCTTCTTGTATGAACCCAGGTCGAAGCTCTGAGCGTCGCTCAGCGAAAAGACGTTGTGCGCGAATTCATCGTCGTTGTGGAACGTGATGGTGTCGCCCACCTTCGCCTTGAGCACGCCCACGGTGAATGCCTTCTTGGCCTGTCCGACCGTCTGGTCACCGGCGAATGCCGGCATCGCGCAGGTCATCACCACAGCCAGGAGGCTCAAGCGAATTGCAGAAAAAGAACGCGGAGTCATTGTCAGATCCTCTTCAGTTATTGGGGCAGAGCCGGCAGGCGGACATCCGCGGGGACGCCCGTGAGCGACTCGAGGAAGGCGACCAGGTCGGCTTTCTCGCTGGCCGTGAGCGACAGCGGGACCATGTTGATATCGAGATTGGTCTTGTCATCGCCGCCGCGGTCGTAGTGCTCGACGACTTCCATGAGCGTCTTGTACGAACCGTTGCGCATGTACGGCGCCGTCAGCCCGATGTCACGCAGCGTCGGCGTCTTGAACGCGCCATGCATGGACTTGAGCGGACGCTGCGCGAAGCGGCCCACGTCGGGCGCGCCGGAGGTTGCAAGGCCGATGTTGTGAAAACCGTTGTCGGTGAAGTTGTAGCCCATGTGGCACACCGCGCACTTCGCCTTGTCCTGGAACAGCTCGAAGCCGTGCTTGGCCGAGGCGCTAACAGCCTTCTGGTCGCCCTTGCGCCAGCGGTCGAACGGTGACTCGGTGGAGAGCACCGTGCGCTCGAAGCTCGCGAGTCCTCGCGCCACGGTCACCGCGGTGATGCCCATGCCGGGATAGGCGGCCTCGAACTTCGAGGCGTAGCCCGGGATGGACTTCAACCGCTCGATGAGCTCGGGCAGCGGCAGGTTCATTTCACCGGCGGCTTCGATAGGGCCGGTGGCCTGATCTTCGAGCGTGGACTTGCGGCCATCCCACATCTGAATCGGACTGAAAGAAGTGTTCACGATGGTCGGGGTGGCGCGCGCCAGCGTGTGCATGTCAAAGCCCACGGCGGTGGGCAGTCCATCCGACCAGCCCAGCGAGGGGTTGTGGCAGCTCGCGCAGCTCATCGTGCTCTTGCGCGACAGGCGCGGATCGAAGAACAACAACTGACCGAGATGCACGCGCTCGGGCGTCAGCTGGTTTTCAGGCGGGGCCGGTGCGAACTCCGGGCGGAGCCACGGATCCGACTCCGAGGCGACCACGCTGCCGATGAGCAGGAATCCAAACAGCAAGGTCAGCGGCAGCGAAACTCGCTGGCTGATGAATTTATGCGACATGCGGGCACGACTCCGATGCGATCCGATTGATCGTTGGGGGCTGAATCGGCCGGGAAATCGCTGCCTTAAGCGCGGCTGGATCGAGTCTTCAGGAGTGTGAGGTGCTTCATCCTGGCGGAGGAAGGGTTCCCCTCGGCCATGGACATAATCAAAAACTCAGGGATTCCAGCCGTCGCTCCCTGCGAGAAAATTTTTCAAAGACCACGCCTTCGTCTCGGATTTCGTGAGCTGCACAGCGCGAGGTTCACGCGTCGCAATGCTCGCGCCCTGCCCCGTGGATCGAAACTCCCGATACGTCGCGGTCTTGAATGTCTCGGTGGTGCCCGGCGTCCATTCGCGCCAGCCTGCGGGCTGCAACGGCGCGTCGATGCGCGTGCGCATGAACACCACGGTGGCATAGGGGCGCCACGCGCGGCCCAGCCAGAGTTCCTTCACTCCAGCGTCGGCGGTGATGCGGCAGCGATCGAACACATAGGCGCTGTCCTGCCCGGGCTTCACCTTGCTTTGCGCAGTGATCATCACGATGTCGTTGGCGATGCCATGAATGTGGCAGCGATCGAAGAACGCCTTGGCATCGCCGAAGATGAAGTCGACGTGGCCTTCCACGTAACAATCGCGAAAGTACTGACGGCTGGGTGAATCCGGGTTCTTGCTGGCGGCGTACAAAGTGTCCTGCGCCCCTAACAACCGTACGTTCGTGAGCACGGCGCGATCGGCGGTGAGGCGCAGCGCCACCGCCTGGGAGCGTTCCGTATTCCCGAGGTGATAGTCGTTCTGGATCGTGAGGTTGTGCGCCTCGAATCCGTCGCCCGAAGCCCATACGGACGCGGATTTGCCCGTGCCTCCCGCGGACTTGTTGCTGTCACCCCAGACCAGCACCACGTTCTCCGGCCGATTGCCCTTGCTCTTGCCGATGAGTTTCACGTTGGGTTTCGCGATCTCGAGCTTTTCGCGATACGTCCCGGCGCCGATCACGATCATTCCGCCGGATTCCGGCAGCGCGTCGACGGCCGCCTGCACCGACTGATAATCATTCGTCTTCGGATTGCCGACCGTGAGGGTCGTGGCGAAACTCGTCTGCGCCAACAGCACCGCCAGTCCCAACATCGCTGGTTTCATGCGCCGGGATTCTACCCAATCGCTATGCAGCAATCGAAACGGTGAGAGGATCAGCAGCCTCACGACATTAGCTAGTAATCGGTAGTCGCTCTCTCAACCTTCCTGAGGTGCGTCATGTCCCAAGCCAAATCCCCCGTCACGAATTCACGCCGCGCGTTCCTGCGAAATGTCGGCGTCGGCACGAGCGCGCTCGGCGTCCTGGGCCCCGGCGCACTGCTCATCCCATCCGTATCGCAGGCGATCTGCGAGCCTCCCGGCACGCCGGGCAGCGCCAGGCCCTGGCGCGCGGACTGCCGCCCCATCCGGGCGCGCCGCCCCGCTTCGACGCTTTCCGCCGCGGAAATCCAGAAGCTCAAGGATGCCTACAAGGCGATGCGCGACCTGGCGGTGAGCGACCCCAGCGATCCGCGCGGCTTCACCCACCAGGCGAACATCCACTGCTGGTTCTGCAGCGTGAGCCCCACACCGGTCCACGGAAACTGGCAGTTCTTCGCGTGGCATCGCGCCTATCTGTATTTTCACGAACGCATACTGGGCAAGCTCATCAACGACAGTGAGTTCCGGCTCCCGTACTGGGACTGGGAAATTTCCACGCATCGCCAGATGCCCGGCGCCTACACCACGCCGAACAACAACTCCAACCCCCTGTGGAACAGCACGCGCGCCATGTCACCGACGGACGAACTGCCCGACGAAGACGTGAACGAGGACGTGATGGAGCCGGTGTACAGCGCCGCGAACTTCGGCGAGTTCGGCGGCGGCGCGGGCTACTCCGGAATTCCCGAGGGCTCTCCGCACGGGTCCGTGCACGTGGACGTGGGCGGATTCGCCGGCGACATGGGTGCATTCGATACCGCGGGCCGCGATCCGATCTTCTATGCCCACCACGCCAACGTCGACAAGATCTGGTCCGACTGGAACAAGGGCGCGTCGAGCCACGAGAACCCCACCGACCCCGCATTCCTCAATCTCAGCTGGTCGTTCTATGACGAGAACCGGATCTGGCGGTCCATCAAGGCGTCGCAGCTGCTGAATCACGAGACGCAGCTTCGCTACAACTATGGTTTGTCGCGCTTCCGGGAAATCCTGCCCTGCATTCTCGACTGGATCATCGTGAGGCCACCGTGGAAATTCGACCGCCCGGTCATCGTCGAGCCGCGCTTCCGCGACCAGATCACGAAGGCTCTCGACGGGCGGCGGCCCGTGCGCCTGCACATCAACAGTCCGCAGATTCCCCTCGACAAGAGCGCCGTGTATCGCGTGTATGCCAACCTGGAGTCGGCCGCAGCGGATGAAGGACCCAAGAGCCCCGCGTTCCTCGGCGTCATCCCCTTCGTGCTCAACAATCGGGAGAAGCATCATCCATCGAAGGCACCGCAAGTCGTATTGAACGTGAGCCGGCGAATCTCGGCGCTGCTGCATTCCACCGACGGTATTCAGCTCGCATACGTCGAGCGTCCGGCGAAGAGAGCCAAGCCTTCCGGCAAGGCGCAACTGCTGACGGCCAGAGAGGTCTACTTCTCTTACGGTGAAACGATGCGTGAATAAGTTCTGGTGGGTGTCACTGTCCGTGGCCCTGGGCCTGGTCGCGATGTCAGCCCTGGGCGCGGAACCGGTCGAGAGTTCCCCCGGCAGTACGAAGGAATTCGTGGTGGCGATGCCGCCCGACATCGGCTCGGCACGCAGCGTGATTCTGGTGTTGAGCGACGTGCGCCTGCCGCGAATGGCCGCCGTCGTGCTGCGTGCCAGGCTCGTGGAAACCAAAGCCGTGAAGGGTGGCGCTGACATCGTCGCGCTGTTGCCGCTGGGCTCCGTCGGCCTGCTGGCGGAATCTGCGAATGCGCAAGGCGTCACACACCACTCCGTCGTACGCATCGAGGTCACGAAGAAGCTCAAACGCTGGCGGCAGGATCATCCGGGCGTCAGTTCACTGAACATCCGCGTGATTCCATTCGCGGGCGCGGATCCGCTGCCGCATCTCGAATGGTCGGCCGCCTCCGCGCGGCTGTCGCTGTCTGGTAGTTAGGGCGGCCGTTTGGGCTGCGCAGCGCCTGGAATCACCTCCAGCGTTCCATCGACCTTCGCGCGCCAGGTTCCATCGCGCCTGATGAGCAGGCTTTCGAAGTTGGCGCGCCCATCGTCATCGCGCCGCGGATACACGTTCACCGCGATGACCTTGCCGTCGTACAGCGACCTCACCGTGGGAACGATGGTGTGACCGATGAGAATCCGGTGTGCGCCGAACTTTTCCAACGCGAGGTCGACGTCCGCCATCGTGGCCGTCGGAAACGTCGTCTGCTCTGCGAAATAGCCGCGGTACCACAGCGGCCCCGTGCTGCCCATGAGCAAGGCCGCGCGTTCGCGTTGCGCATCATTCGTGGGCATGGAGCCATCGAGCAGCGAACGCACGCCCGCATTGATTTCGCGCAACGACAGGCCGCTGTCGATGAGCGCGCGGGAAATGCCGGCGTGCAGGCACAGCAGGTCGTTGATCTTGAGCATCGTGGGCTTCGTGCGCAGCCACTGGCCGAGCACGCTGGTCGCGCCAAACAACTCCGAATACGAACCGACGCCCAGCAATTGCGCCGTCTGCACGTACTTGGGATTCAGATATCGCAGGTCCCCGAGCAACACCATGGTTTCGTGGTTGCCGAGCACCAGGTGCACGCCGCCGCCCGCGCGCCGTGCCTCGGCCTCTAGCTGGTAGAGAAGCCAGAGAATCTCGGTGTGGTTTGGGCCGCGGTCGAAGACATCGCCCAGCACTACCAGGTCTCCACGCCCAAACGTCCATCCGAGCTGCGCGTTGACGACGCCATGCTTCTGGAGCATGGCCACCAGGATTTCATATTCGCCGTGTGTGTCGGCGACGACGAACAGCGGCGCCTTGCCGGAGGTTCGGATCTCATCCGGGGCCGGCGTTGCCGGGCCGCGAAGCTTGACCTGGAACGCGGGCAGGTTACCCACGGCTTTCACGGTGATCGACGCACCCGCGGCCAGCGGCAGCGCGCGCTTGCGCGGAACGCCGGCGGCCTCTTCGACCGTCACGCCCTGCCAGCCGGCGCCGTCACCCAGCACGTAGGGGCCATCGGCCGCGCCGGCGCCAACGGTGAACAGCAGGATTACGAAGAAAAAAGCGGCAGCTCGCATCGACGCAGGATACCGTACACGGCATAACAAGAATCCCAGGGAGTTCACGATGTCTCGTTTTCTCATTGCGCTCATGCTGCTTCCGGTCGTCGGCTACGCGCAGGCGCCAGCCGTCGAATCAGCGAAAGCCGTGCTGGTCACGGGCGCCAGCACCGGCATCGGCCGCAAGATCACCGAACATCTGGCAGGCAAGGGATATTTCGTCTACGCCGGCGCGCGCAAGCAGGCCGACCTCGACGCTCTCAACGCCATCAGGAATGTGCAGGCGGTAAAGCTCGACGTCACCCGGCAGGACGACATCGACGCAGCCGTTGCCAGCATCACGAAGGCCGGTCGTGGACTCTACGGGCTCGTCAACAACGCCGGTGTAGCGACCGTCGCCAGCGCCACCGAAACCAGTGTCGAGGAATTCACGCTGACCATGGAAGTGAACTTGTTTGGTCCCTGGAGGGTGACCCGGGCGTTCGCCCCGCTGATCATCGCTAACAAGGGCCGCATCACCACCATTGGTTCGATCTCCGGCATTCTCGCGCCACGCGACCTGACCGCGTACGCCATGAGCAAACACGCCATGGAGGCGTTTGCGGATTCCGTGGCCGTGCAGATGGCGCCGCTCGGTGTGCAGGTGAGCATCGTCGAGCCCGGCAACTTCGATTCGGACATCGGCAAGAGCGCCACCAAACGCACCGGCAAGGAATCGAGGTTCACGGATCGCAGCAAGTACAAGAAGCCCGACGAAGTCGCCGCGGCCGTGGAACAGGCCTTGTTCGAAGCCACGCCGAAGCGCCGTTACATGGTGACCCCAGACCAGCGGGAAGCGGAAATCACGATCCGCAAGCAGATCGAACAGCTCGTGCAGCTCAACGAAGGGCATCCGTACACGTATGACCGCGATGCGCTGATCAGGATGCTGGACGAGTCACTCGCGACCGCGCGGCCGAAAACGAAGTAGCGGGAAAAATTACTTCGCGCAGCAGCGCGCCAGCGCCTCGCGCAACTCCCGCAGACGTGGAGGCTTGGCGAGCACCAGGTCCACGTGCGCGGGCAGATCGCCTTCGGCCTGCAGCCGCTGTCCCCAGCCGGTGAGCAGGATCACTGGCGAGGTCGACGAGATGGTCTTCACCGCGTTCGCCACCTGGCGTCCGTCCACATAGGGCATGCCCAGGTCGGTGACGACCGCGGAGAAAACCTGCTGCGCTTCGTGCGCCTCGCGGAAGGTCTCGATGCCTTCGCGCCCGCCGTTGGCCGTGACGATGGTATGGCCGTCGGCCTCGAGCGCATCACGCAGCGAAT
>DASQJS010000335.1:0-9077 GCA_035630995.1 Steroidobacteraceae bacterium
CGAACATCACCTTCAGCGTCTCGTACCACGCGCCCACCAGCGCCTTGCCGAGATTCGGGTTCGCTTTCAGCGTGGCGCTGTTCACCACCATGAGGTCGAGAATCTCGCCGGGAATCTTGCTGGAGTCGAACACGAGCGACGTGTTCGGCATCTTCGTGATCTCAGCGAGCTGCGGCTTCCAGGTGACGACTGCCGTGGAGTCTTTTGCGGCGAAGGCGCCGACGATATCCGCGTCCGAGGTGTTCACGACCTTGATGTCGCGTTCCTTCAGGCCGACGGTTTCGAGGCCGCGCGCGAGCAGGTAGTGCGACACCGACAGCTCGACCAGGTTGACCGACTGGCCCTTGATGTCCGCCAGCTTCTTGCCGGCGCCCTTGAGCACGACGCCGTCGTTGCCGTTGGAATAGTCGCCGACGATCAGCGCCGTAGAGTCCACGCCGCCCGCGGACGGAATCGTCAGCATGTCCATGTTAGTCATGACACAGCCGTCGAACTTGCCCGCCGTGTATTGATTGATGGACTCGATGTAGTCCATCTGAGTGAGCTTGATGGTGATGCCGTACTTGTCGGCCCACTTCTTGAGGATGCCGCTCGATTGCGCGTAGTCCCAGGGCATCCAGCCGACGTAGATGCTCCAGGCGACATTGAACGTGGTTTTTTCGGCTGCGCGGGCGGCCTGGGTGGTCAGCAGCGCGGCGCCGGCGAGGACAGCAATGAATAACGTCTGCAGCAGACGGCGTACGGATACCGTCGACGATCGGATGGGCATGAGAGTCTCCCGTGTTGTTAGTGCATCAGGCATCTCCCGGGCTTTTGTCCCGCCGTGTATCCCCGGCGCATCCTCGCACCACTGGACTGCGTCTCTCGGACCAGCGCTGATTTCTCAGCCGGAACCCTAGACGCACATTCTGGAGTTGGTTTTTGCAAGAGCTGTGCCGTGAGCACGCGTGGCGCGGGCCGACTTGTTAGGGTCATCGCGGGGCATCCATTGCACCAAACAAACGCGCGCGCATCGATGCACGCACACTCGCGGAGCAATCCGCGTGCGTAAAGCCTCCAGGAACCCGCGGCTTGAGTTCATCGCGTGGTACAGCCCTTGCACCGGGGCTGTGCATGTTGTGGGAAGAAGAAATACCCGGCGGGGCTCACTGGTCAGGCGTCTTGCGGCGCGGCGTGGTTTTGCGGCTCATCGCGGGCGGCGATGACGCCAACGTCGCGGCGCTGTTCTACAGCCGCGAGCAGCCGCTCGAGCGCTACAACATGGCCGACACGCTGAAGGCGCAGCACATTGCCCACCTGACCACCGGGTGCGTTTGTTATTCGGACATGGGCCGGATCCTCTGTTCCATCACCGCGGACAGTTGCGGCTGGCACGATCCGTTATGCGGGCTCACCGACGCCGCACATATCACCTCCCGTTACGGAGCAACGCGGTTCCAGGAGCAACGCAATCAGCGCTACGTGAGCGGTCGCGACGCGATGCTGGTGGAGCTCGGCAAGTACGGGCTCAACGAGCGCGACCTCGTCGCAAACATCAACTTTTTCAGCAAGGTGGCGGTCGACGAGGCGGGTGCACTCAAACTCGCCGCGGGCCATTCCCGGGCTGGCCAGTACGTCGACCTGCGCTTCGAGATGGACACGATCGTTGCCCTGCATGCCGGGCCGCATCCGCTCGCCACCGCGACCCGATACGCGCCGCCAGCCATCAGGCTGCAAGCACGTCGCGGCACTCCACCGGCGGCGGACGACCCGTGCCGGGTTCGCTGCCCGGAGAACGCGCGCGGCTACATCAACACTGAAAGGATGTATCTCTCTTGAACGACGAGGTGGTGCCCGCGGGTGAACCGTGGATGGGTGTCGTGCGCCGTGGCCAGTCGCTTCGCATCGTGGACCTCGAGGGCAACCAGGCGGTCGATACGTTGTTCTACAACGCCGCCGACACGGCTGAACACTACAGCGCGCAGAACACCATCCAGGCGCAGGGCCGCATCTACCTCACCACCGGCACGGTGCTGCTCTCGAATCGCGGCAACCCCCTGTTGCGCATCGAGGAAGACACCTGCGGCCGCCATGACACGCTGGGCGGCGCTTGTTCGGCCGAGAGCAACACCGTGCGTTATGCGCTCGAGAAGCGTTCCATGCACAGCTGCCGCGACAGTTTTCTGCTGGCGCTGGCCCAGCATCCTCAGACCAGCGGTGGCGCGCTGACGAAGCGCGACCTGCCATCGAACATCAATTTCTTCATGAACGTGCCCGTGACCCCCGCGGGCGAACTGCGCTTCGCCGACGGCATCTCCGCGGCCGGAAGGCATGTCCAGCTCCGGGCACTCATCGATACGCTGGTGCTCATTTCGAATTGCCCGCAACTCAACAACCCCTGCAACGCCTACAATCCGACCCCGATTCGTGTCATGACCTGGGATAACGCATGAACGCGTTTTCCCACCGGCGGGACGACCCGCCGCGCATTTCCCCCAACGCCGGGACGACCCAGCGTAGAAAAAAAATGGGTGGAACTGCGCAATGTTCCCGAAAATCCTGATCGCCAATCGCGGCGCCATCGCGTGCCGCATCCTGCGAACCGTCAAAGCGCTCGGCCTCTCCTCGGTCGCGGTGTACTCCGAAGTCGACGAGAACTCTCCGCACGTCCGGCTGGCCGACGAGGCGTTCTGCATCGGCCCCGCGCCGGCCGCCGACAGTTACCTGCGCGGCGAGCGCATTCTCGAAGTCGCGCGCCAGTCGGGTGCGCAGGCGATTCACCCCGGCTACGGATTTCTCTCCGAGAACGCGGACTTCGCCGAGAGCTGCGAGCGTGCGGGCTACGCGTTCATCGGGCCAACGCCCTCGCAGATGCGCGACTTCGGCCTCAAGCACACGGCACGTGCGTTGGCGAATGAATGTGGCCTGCCGCTGCTGCCGGGCACCGAACTACTTGCCGATCTGCCCACGGCGCTCGCGGCAGCCGACGGCATCGGCTACCCCGTGATGCTCAAGAGCACCGCCGGCGGCGGTGGCATCGGCATGCGCCGCTGCGAGTCCGCCGCCGAGCTCAGCGAATCCTTCGCCGCCGTGCAGCGCCTGGCAGCCGGCAATTTCCGCAACTCCGGCGTGTTCCTCGAAAAATTCGTGGCGCGCGCGCGGCACATCGAAGTGCAGATCTTCGGTGACGGCCAGGGCGCCGTGATTGCGCTGGGGGAACGCGATTGTTCGGTTCAACGCCGGAACCAGAAAGTCATCGAGGAGTCTCCGGCGCCCGGGCTCGATGATTCCACCCGCCAGGAACTGCACGCCGCGGCGGTGCGGCTCGGCGAGAAAGTTCACTATCGATCCGCCGGCACCGTGGAGTTCGTCTATGACGCCGCCGCCGCGAAGTTCTACTTCCTTGAAGTCAATACTCGCCTGCAGGTGGAACACGGCGTCACCGAGGAAGTGGGCGGCATCGATCTCGTCGAGTGGATGATCCGCACCGCGGCCGGTGCGCCGCCGAGACTGCGTGAACACCGGCACGTCGCAGCCGGACACGCGGTCCAGGCGCGCATCTACGCGGAGGATCCGGCGCGCGGCTTCCGGCCGTCGAGCGGATTGCTCACGCAGGTCAAGCTACCGGGTGAACTGCGAGTGGACTCCTGGGTAGATGCCGGAACAGAAGTCACCGGCTACTACGATCCCATGCTCGCCAAGGTGATCGCGCGGGGCGCCACGCGTGAGCTCGCGATCGCCAGTCTCACCGCGGCACTTCGCCAATCCCGCATCGACGGCATTGAGACCAACCTCCCCTACCTGGTGTCGATTCTGGAACACCCGGTGTTCGCCACTGGCGAGCAGACCACCGCGATGTTGCAGGGCCACGCGCCGCCGACTTCCAGCATCGAAGTGCTGGCCGCCGGCACACTAACTACCGTGCAGGACTGGCCCGGCCGCCTGGGGCTGTGGGACGTCGGCGTGCCGCCATCGGGACCCATGGACGCGCTCGCGCTGCGCCTCGCCAACCGCATGGTGGGTAACGAAGAAGGTGCGGCGGCGCTGGAAATGACCGTAACCGGCGCGACACTGCGCTTCGAAGCCGATGCGGTGATCGCATTGGCCGGCGCCCAGATGGAAGCCACGCTCGACGGCGTTCCCGCGAAGTTCTGGTATCCGTTGCCAGTGAAACGCGGCAGCGTGCTCGCGCTGGGAAAAATCGCCGGTGCCGGCCAGCGCGCCTATCTCGCGGTGCGCGGGAGCTTCGACATCCCTGAGTATCTCGGCAGCCGCGCCACCTTCACGCTCGGTCAGTTCGGCGGCCACGGCGGCCGCGCGCTGCGCGCCGGTGACGTGCTGCGACTGAACCGGAACGGCCTCGCGCTCGACGGCTGCCGCGCCATCGACGCGCACGAGCGCCCCAGGTATGGGTCCGAATGGCAGATCGGAGTCCACGACGGACCGCACGGCGCGCCGGACTTCTTCACGGCCGAAGACATGCGCACCTTCTTCGATGCGGAATGGGAAGTGCACTACAACTCGAGCCGCACCGGCGTGCGTCTCATCGGCCCCAAGCCCACCTGGGCGCGCAGCGACGGCGGTGAAGCGGGACTGCATCCGTCCAACATTCATGACAACGCCTACGCCATCGGAAGTGTCGACTTCACGGGCGACATGCCAGTGATCCTCGGGCCGGACGGCCCCAGCCTCGGGGGATTCGTCTGCCCGGTCACGGTGGTGCGCGACGAGCTATGGAAAATCGGACAGCTGCGCCCAGGCGACCGTGTGCGATTCCAGAGAATTCCGCAGCTGGCTCCGCGGGCCGACAATCCTTCCGTGCTGCTCGAACTACCGGCCTCGCAGAAACATGCCGCGATCTGCGTGCGTCGCGCTGGCGAGAGCAACCTGCTGGTGGAATTCGGCGCTCCGGTGCTCGACCTGGTGTTGCGTTTCCAGGTGCAGGCATTGCTGGAAACACTGCGGGCCCAGCCTCTCGCCGGGTTGCTGGACCTCACGCCGGGCATCCGTTCGCTGCAGATCCATTTCGATGCGGTGCGAGCGACACAGGCGCAGGTCATTGACTGGCTGCTCGCGGCAATCGAAAAGTTACCCAGCGTCGATCGCATGAGCCTGCCCAGCCGCATCGTGCACCTGCCTCTCTCCTGGGATGATCCGGCGACACAACTGGCGACGGAACGATACAAGGCCGTGCGTGCCGATGCGCCCTGGTGCCCGGACAACATCGAATTCATCCGGCGCATCAACGGACTCGAATCGCGGGAAGCCGTGCGCGACATCGTGTTCGGGGCCAGTTATCTCGTGATGGGCCTGGGAGATGTGTATCTCGGCGCGCCGGTTGCAACGCCGCTCGACCCCCGACACCGCCTGGTCACCACCAAGTACAACCCGGCACGCACCTGGACGCCGGAGAACGCCGTCGGCATCGGCGGCGCCTATCTATGCGTGTACGGCATGGAAGGACCCGGCGGCTACCAGTTCGTCGGGCGCACCGTGCAGATGTGGAATCGTTACCGGCAGACCGCCGAATTCCGCGACGGCAAACAATGGTTGCTGAGGTTCTTCGACCAGATCCGGTTCTATCCGGTGAGCAGCGACGAGTTGATGAAGATGCGCGCCGGATTTCCCTATGGCCGTCATCCGCTGCGCATCGAGGAATCGCGGCTCGACCTCGGCGGATATCTCAGGTTTCTCGAAGAGCAACGCGAGTCCATCGATGCATTCCGCACCCGGCAGCGATTCGCATTCGATGCGGAGCGTGAGCGCTGGCGCGCCGCCGGACTTGCCGAGACACCGGTAGAAAGCGCGTGCCGGATTGAAGCGCCCGCGCTGCCCGAAGATTGCATTGCCATCACCTCTCCGGTCTCGGGCAGCGTGTGGCAGATCAAGGTTGCCGCCGGACAGGCCGTCGCCAAGGGAGAAACGCTCGTGATCATGGAAGCCATGAAGATGGAAATCGCCGTCATCGCCGATAGCGCCGGCACTGTGGTCTCGATACACGGCGAGCCCGGTACGGGTGCACGCGCTGGCGACACATTGCTGCTGCTGCGCCCGGAGCTGTCATGACACTCGACCTGACGATTTCATCGCTGACGCGCGCGTACCGTGCGGGCACGCTGACACCCAGCAAACTAGTGGAGCGGCTGATCGCCGAACGCGCGAAACACGCCGCCAGCAACATCTGGATCAGCAGCGTCGATGACGCCAGCCTGCGTTACCGCGCGCGGCAGCTCGATGTGGCAGACCAGACATCGTTGCCGCTGTATGGCATTCCGTTCGCCATCAAGGACAACATCGACTTTGCCGGTCTGCCCACCACCGCGGGCTGCCCCGCGTTCGCCTATCAACCCGCCTCCTCCGCGCCAGTGGTGCAGGCGCTGATCGACGCCGGTGCCATCGCGCTCGGCAAGACCAATCTCGACCAGTTCGCCACCGGGCTCGTCGGCACTCGTTCGCCCTATGGCGCCTGCAAGAATGCCTTCGACCCCGCCTACATCAGCGGCGGTTCGTCGAGCGGCTCCGCCGTGGCGGTGGCGCTGGGGCTCGCCAGCTTTTCACTTGGCACCGACACCGCCGGTTCCGGCCGAGTGCCGGCGGCATTCAACAACCTGGTGGGCTACAAGCCGACGCTGGGTAGTTTGAGCATGCGCGGCGTCGTGCCGGCTTGCCGCTCGCTGGACGCCATGTCGATTTTCGCGCTCCATGCGGAAGACGCGGCGCACGTAGCCCGCGTGGCGGTGAAATACGACGCGGCCGATCCCTGGTCGCGGACCGTGGGCCGGCCGGCACGTGCGGGGTTCGGGCGCGCGTCCACGTTCCGGTTCGCCGTGCCGCGCGCGGGACAACTCGATTTCTTCGGCAACGCGGCGTACGCGAGCTTGTTCGACGCCGCCATACGGCATCTTTGCGCTCTCGGTGGCGAGCCGTGCGAGGTGGACATCGAACCGCTGCTCAGCACTGCGCGCCTGCTCTATGAAGGTCCGTGGGTGGCGGAACGATACCTGGCCACCGAGTCGCTGCTGGCTTCGCAGCCCGACGCCATGTGGGAAGTGACGCGACAGATCATTTCCGGCGGCGCGAACGCGAAGGCGCTCGACGCCTTTCGTGCGCTCTACCGGTTGAAGGAGCTCACGCGCCAGGCACAAGCGGTGTGGGACGCCGCGCCGGTTCTGCTGCTGCCCACGGCCGGCACTCACTACCGCATCGCCGAAGAGCAGGCCGATCCCATCCGGCTCAACAGCACGCTCGGCCGCTACACGAATTTCGTGAACCTCATGGATCTCGCTGCCGTGGCGCTGCCCGCCGGCTTCACGCCGGCTGGACTGCCTTTCGGTGTCTCGTTGATCGCGCCCGCATGGAGCGACACGGACCTGCTCGCGCTCGCAGCCCGTGCGCATCGCACGATGGCCGCGACTCTGGGCGCCACTTCGTTGCCGCTGCCGCCGGCTGAATCCCTGCCGGCCGCGGATGGCGCCATCGACGTGATGGTGTGCGGCGCGCACATGTCAGGCCTGCCGCTGAACAAGCAGCTGCAAGAACGTGGCGCCTGGCAGATTTCCACGACGCGCACCGCCCCTGTCTACCGCTTCTACGCCCTGCCCGGCGGTCCGCCGTTCCGGCCGGGTCTCGTGCGCGTAAGAGAAAATGGCGTCGCCATCGATGTCGAAGTGTGGCGCGTGCCCGCCGAGCATTTCGGCTCATTCGTCGCCGGCATTCCCGCGCCGCTCGGCATCGGCAAGGTGAAGCTCGAGGACGGCAGCGAGGTCAGCGGATTCATGTGCGAGTCGCTGGGCGTGGCGGATGCCACCGACATCAGCGCGCTCGGCGGCTGGCGGCAATACCTCGCCTCGCGGAGCTGACGAGTACGCTCATCGCAACTCGTCGCCCTGCGTGTCACAAGATTCAGTCTCGTGACATGCCCGAGTGCGCTCGGGGCGGGCTGAAAATTTTCATTCGCAGGTGGATGGTGATCTGCAATACTTCACGCCGGCTGGCACGGAGCACGCGTGCATAACTTCCACCACAAACTACTCGCCTGCGCGCTTGCGCTGATGCTGTCCGCATGCGTTGGCCGCAGCGACCCGTCAAAGGCGGTCGAACCCCCTCTGACCCTGGGCGACGTGGACGCGGCAGCGGACCAGGTCGCCGAGAACGCGCCGATCGGTTCGACCGTGGGAGTGACGGTCGCGGTGCAGGCACCCGGCAGCGGGACATTGAGCTATTCGCTGACCGACGATGCCGGTGGTGCATTTTCGATCGATGCGACAACTGGCGTCGTACGTCGATCCGGCGCCGTGGATTTCGAGGCGACCACCGGACGGTCGATCACCGCGCACGCCGTGCTCGTCGACGGCACCCGCCGCAACGTCGGCGCGCGCACATTCATTATCGCCGTGCTCGACAGCCCCACCCCTGCCCTCGAGCTCACGTTCCCTTTCGTGCACGCGCGACACAGCGATTCCATCATCGCCGCCAGCGGCCGGGTCACTCACCCGCAACTGCAGACCGTGCAGATCACGGCACGCGCCGGCGGCGCGACCGTCACGGGAACGATCACCGGCGAGCGATTCACGGTCCGCGATATTCCGGTTTCCGGTGGCGCGGAATACACGCTGACGGTCACCGCGTCTCACGCCGGCGGCGATAGCGTGAGCCGCCAGATGACCCTCTCGCGCGAACCCGAACTGACCGACGTTCAGCAAATGGTGCTCGATCCCACGCGCAACCGCGTTCTGCTGGCCGATCGCGATAGCGGCTCGATCATCGCGGCGCCGCTCGATGGCAGCGCCCGCGTGCTCGTTTCCGGCCGACACGTGGGCACAGGACCCGCGTTCATGCGACCAGCGGCGATCACCATCAGCCCGCAAGGCGATTCGTTTTTCGTCGCCGACGGCGAGCTCGACGCGATCTTCAGCGTCAGCATGGCGACCGGCGATCGCAGCCGCCTTGCCCCTGGCAATCCGCGGATCTTCGATCCGAACGAGCTGGATTTCGACACGGTGCGCGGCAAGCTGCTGCTGAGCGATGAGCAGGCCGGCGTGCTCTCGATCGATGTCGCAACCGGTGCACGACAGGTGGTCTCGTCGAGTCAGAGTCCC
>DASQJS010000336.1:0-6467 GCA_035630995.1 Steroidobacteraceae bacterium
CCCCGAATTCCCCGCCTGGCGTGCTGCTGCCGCCGCCGAAGCCGCGTGTCAGCGACCTGCTCACGAAACAGCGCGGCGCGAAACTGGGCATTCCGGTGGTTGCGGGCCATCGAGCCGTGCTCACGAAGCCGCTCGACCACACCCGGCTGCCCAAACTACTGCATCCCGGCAATGAGAAGGCCCAGTCGATCCTCGCCGCCGACATGCAGAAACGCGCCGCCTGTTTCTTCGCCACGCCCTGCGGCCGCGGCTGCTCGGTTCGGGCTAACTACCAGTCCACCACGGTGCACCTGCCGCCGGCGATGGACACCGGCAACCTCGATATCGTCACTGACGCCATGGTGCGTACCGTGACGAAGCGCCCTGACGGCTCCGCGGAAGGCGTCATCTACATCGACCGCAAGACCGGCGCCGAGCATCACGTGAAAGCGCGCGTGGTGGTGCTCGCCGCCAGCGCGCTCGAGTCCGTCCGCATCCTGCTGAACTCCGGCGTCGCGAATTCGAGCGGCAAGGTCGGCAAATACATCATGGACACCGTGGGTGCGGGCTTCAGCGGCCAGGTGCCGCTGCTCGAGAACCTGCCGTTGCACAACGAGGACGGCGTCGACGGTCTGCACCTGTACAGCCCATGGTGGCTCTACAAGGAGCAGCTCGCGGGCAAGCTCGGCTTCGCGCGCGGTTATCACATCGAGTTCGGCGGCGGCCGCACCATGCCCGGCATGGGCGCGGCGTCAGGTCTCGAATGGCTCAATGGCGGCAACTACGGCAAGAAGTTCAAGGAGGACGCGCGCCGCTACTACGGCTCGCAGATGTGGTTCTCCGGCCGCGGCGAGATGATCCCGAACGACGACTGTTACGCCGAGCTCGATCCGAAGGTGAAAGACAAGTTCGGCATTCCCGTGCTTCGCTTTCACTGGAAGTGGTCACAACACGAGATCGGCCAGGCCGCACACATGGAGAAGACCTTTGCCGAACTACTGGACGCGATGGGCGGCCGGTATCCGCGGAAGCCGCAGAGCGGCGACAAGGCCATCAAGCAGGGCGGCATCATCATTCACGAGGTGGGCGGCGCCATGATGGGCGACGACCCCACGAAATCCGTGACCAACAGCTTCGGCCAGTGCTGGGACATGAAGAACCTGTTCATCACCGACGGCGCCACGCTGTGTTCCAACGCCGACAAGAACCCCACGCTCACCATCATGGCGCTGGCGTGGCGCGCTTCGGATCGGATGCTGGACCTCCTGAAGAGGAAAGAACTATGAGCCTCGACCGCCGCACCACGATCAAGTGGATGTTCGCCGCCGCCGCGACGGTGCCTTCGCTGCACGCGATTGGTTACGCGCCGCAGCCGCAGGCGCGCGACGTGGCTGCGAACCAGGCCGGCTACGGCACCGATCCCGATCTGACGAAAGAATGGCGGCCTGGCGGGCCCTGGCCGCTCACGCTTGGTGTTGCCGCCCGACTGACTACCGCGGCGCTGTGCGATCTCATCATTCCCGCCGACGACGTCTCGCCCGCCGCGTCCGCTGTCGGCGTGGTCGACTTCATCGACGAGTGGATTTCCGCTCCTTATCCGCAGCAGCGCTCGGACCGCGAGATCATCCTGCCGGGTCTCACGTGGATCGAAGCCGAAGCGCAGGGCCGATTCGGCAAGGCCTTCGCGGCGCTCGCCCAGGCGCAGAAAGAAGCCATCGCCAACGATGTCTGCAGCCCGGCCAAGGCCGCGGCCAGCGCTGCGACTGCCGCCAGGTTCTTCGCGAAGTTTCGCGATCTCACCGCGGGCGGGTTCTACACCACACCCGTGGGCATGAAGGACATCGGCTACGTGGGCAACGTGGCGCTCGCGAAATTCGACGGCCCGCCGCTGGCGGTGCTCAAGAAGGTCGGGCTGGCCTGATCGCGGCATGAGCGAACCGGGGCCGATGTTGCGCAGGCTCCCCCTGCGCAGGGTTATCTCGGGCGCGTTCACACTTCCCTGGGAACACCGTGGCTCGGTGTTCCGAGCCACCGCCGCTCCACTCCTGGCACTCATCGCCTGCACGCTCGCGTGGGACCTCTCGTCCTTCTACATCTCGGGCATTGGCCGTGTAGTCCTCCTTCTCATCTTCTATCTACCCACGCTGATCGCAATGAGTTGGCTGGCTGTCACGGTTCATCGTCTCGTGCTTCTCGAAGCGCCGGACGCAGCGATGCATTTCGATCTCGGCTTCATCCGTCGGGTGTCGACCTTCGCGGCCGTGCTCTTCGGGATCTGGGTTCTGTTCTCGGGCTTGACGCTGCTGATCACCAGCGGCGTGCTCAACATTTTCAATCCATCCAGGTACGTCGAGACATCCGTTGAACCCGGGCCGGTTCCGCAGCCGATGGATTTACCTGTGCCATTCGAATGGATCACCAGTATTGCCAGAATCCTCGCGTACTGGTTTGTCGCCCGCGTGAGCCTGATGCTTCCGGCAATTGCCATCGATCGAAAAGCCGACCTCGGCGCCGCGTGGCAGGCGTCGCGGCGCAACGGCTGGCGTCTTGCGATCGTGGTCGGCGCGCTTCCCTGGTGTTTGCAGGCCCTGGTGAATCTCCTGTATCGCGACGGGGCATCCACGATTGAATTTGCGCTGCTGGTAGTTCTTGGAACGATGTTGATCATCTTCGAGGTGACGGCGCTGTCGCTCTCGTACTGGGAACTCACGCCACCCGCGCCACCGCCCACAGATCCACCTGCCTGACACCGGCCGAGAGCAACGCGCATTTCATTTCCGCCAGCGTGCTGCCCGTGGTCATGACGTCGTCGACCACGGCGACGTGGCCGGCGTCAAACAACCTGCGCCACGCTCGTACGCCATTCACGGCGAAAACGCCGCTCACGTTGCGATGCCTCTCTTCCATGCTCATGGATGTTTGCGATGGCGTATCACGCACGCGCTTCATGGCGCGAGGCATGCACGGAACGCCGAGCATCCGTCCCGCGTAACGCGCGAGAGCCGCCGCCTGGTTGAAGCCGCGTTCGCGCAGACGTACGTCGTGCAATGGCACCGGCACCAGCAGGCGTGGCAGCGGCGCGCTGCGCTCCTCAACGGCCTGCGCCAATAGAACGCCGAGCACGCGCGCGTTGGGCGCGATGCCGCGGTATTTGAGATCGCGAATGAGTTCGTCCGCCGGAGGGGCGTAGCGCAGGGCTACCACCGTGCCGGGCAGGTTCTCTGGTTCCCATGGAAAGTCCGCGTGGCAGAACGCGCACAGATCGAGGTCGAGCGAGGCGCCCGGAAATCCGCACAGGCAGCAGCGCGGTGGAAACAGCGTGGCCGCGAGCGCCCTCGACCAGCGGCGCGCGATCGTCAACTGCAGGGACCCCAGGCGGTTGACAATGGAGTCGGGGCTGTCGAACATGCCCAGAGTTTCGGCGCCGGCCATCCGTGCGGCCAGTCGAAAAATGAGTGTAATCAACGAGTAAAGCCAAGAGATCAAGGAACAGGAATGACCGCGATACGCCACGACTGGACTGTTGCCGAAGTCGAAGCTCTCTTCGCCCTGCCGTTCGCCGATCTCATGTTCCGCGCGCAGGAGACCCATCGCGCGAACCACCAGCCGAACGCCGTGCAGATGAGCACGCTGCTGTCGATCAAGACCGGCGCCTGCCCCGAAGACTGTGCCTATTGCCCGCAATCGGTTCGATATGACACGGGCGTCGAACGCGAGACGCTCGTTCCTCTCGAAGAAGTTCGTACCCGTGCGCTCGCGGCAAAAGAAGCCGGCGCCACGCGCTTCTGCATGGGCGCCGCCTGGCGTTCGCCGAAGAAGCGCGACGTAGAAGCCGTGTCGGCGATGATCCGCGAGGTGCGCGCGCTTGGCATGGAGACCTGCGCGACGCTGGGCATGCTCACGCCCGCGCAGGCGCACGAGCTCAAGGACGCCGGCCTCGACTACTACAACCACAACGTCGACACCTCGCCCGAGTTCTACGGCGAGATCATCACCACGCGTACTTACCAGGACCGGCTCGATACGCTCGCGGCGGTTCGCGATGCCGGGCTCAACGTGTGCTGCGGCGGCATCGTCGGCATGGGCGAAACCGTGCGCGACCGCGCCTCGATGCTCGCGACGCTCGCGAACCTGCCCCAGCATCCCGAAAGCGTGCCGATCAACCAACTGGTGCGCGTGCCGGGTACACCGCTCGCGGGCAAAGAGCCGGTGGATCCCTTCGACTTCGTGCGCACTATTGCCGTTGCGCGCGTCGTGATGCCCAAGGCATTCGTGCGTCTCTCGGCCGGCCGCGAAGCGATGGCCGATGAGCTGCAGGCGCTGTGTTTCCTGGCCGGCGCGAACTCCATTTTTTACGGCGAAAAACTGCTGACCACGGGCAATCCTGATGTCGCGCGCGATCGCGCGCTGCTCACGCGTCTCGGAATCGAACCGCTGGTGCCGCCGGCGGTGGCCGCAGCTGCGGAGCGTGCGCACGAGGAAACTGCCGGACATGTTCACGGCCCGGGCTGCTCACACGCGGCGCCGCGCCCGTCTTCTTCATGCGCCACGACCCCAAGGCGTTAAAGACGGCGCTCGCCGACCTCGAGCAGCGCCATCTGCGCCGCACGCGGCGAGTTGAGCTGCATGCCGGCGTCATCAACTTCTGCAGTAACGACTACCTCGGGCTCGCGAAACATCCGGCCGTGGTCGGGGCGTTTCAGGCTGCCGCGGCAAAGTACGGGGTGGGCAGCGGTGCGTCGCATCTGGTCACGGGACATGGACCCGAGCACGAGGCACTCGAGACGGCGCTGGCGGCATTCACCGGCCGCGAAAAGGCACTGGTCTTCTCGACCGGTTACATGGCCAATATGGGCGTCATTGGAGCACTGGCGGATCAAAGTGCCTCGCTGGTCTCCGACAAGCTCAACCATGCATCACTGATCGATGGCTGCCGGGTGTCGGGCGCGCAGTCCCAGCGCTATCGCCACGGTGACGCCGCCCACGCGTTCGAGCTGCTCTCGGCTCTCGATTCAGAGGTCGATACCCGGCTGCTGATCAGCGACGGTGTCTTCAGCATGGACGGCGATCTGGCTCCGCTGCCCGACCTGGCGCGCGCGGCGCGACAGACGGGCGCGTGGCTGATCGTCGATGACGCACATGGACTCGGCGTCGTGGGTGCGACCGGCCGCGGGACCTGCGAGCACTTTGGCCTGAACGCGGGCGACGTGCCCGTGCTGGTCGGCACGTTCGGCAAGGCCTTCGGCACTTTCGGCGCGTTCGTCGCCGGCGACGCCGACCTCATCGACTTCCTGATCCAGAAGTCGCGCACGTACATCTACACGACAGCGTTGCCACCCGCGCTGGCGGCGGCAACGCGCGCGGCGCTCGAAGTGAGCCAGCGCGAACCATGGCGACGCGAGAAGGTGCTCGCGCTCGCGGAAAGAGTGCGGCGGGCGCTGCCCGAAGTTTTCCCGGTTTCCCGGCCCGGCACCGCGATACAGCCGGTGATTCTCGGTGAGTCACAACGCGCGCTGGCGGCGAGCAAAGTGCTCGAGAACAAGGGTTTCCTGGTCACCGCGATTCGTCCGCCCACGGTGCCGGCGGGCACGGCGCGGCTGCGCATCACGCTGTCCGCGGCACATGAAGAAGCGCAGGTGGACGGGCTGATCGCGGCACTTCGCGAACTGTTATGACCACACCGGATCCGACGAAGATTTTCTCGCTCGATCGCCGCGCGGTCTTGCAGGCGTTCGATCGCGCCAGCGCCAGTTATGACGCCGCGGCCGCGCTGCAGGAACGTGTGCGCAACGAGTTGTTGGAGCGCCTCGCGGAATTGAAGGTGACGCCTGCGTCAATCCTCGATCTCGGCGCCGGCACCGGGCATGCGTCGCGCGCGCTGAAGCGCGCGCACCCGAGCGCTATTGTCGTTGCCGCCGACATCGCACCGGGCATGCTGGCACGCGCAAAGGCGCAGTCGCGCTGGCTGCGGCGTTTCGAACGAGTGCGCGCCGATGCCTATTCGCTGCCGTTTCGCGACGCTTCGTTCGACCTCATCTACAGCAGCCTGATGCTGCAGTGGTGCGACGACCTCGACACCGCCTTCGGTGAAATCGCGCGGGTGCTGAAGCCCGGCGGGTTGCTGCTGTTCAGCACTTTCGGGCCAGGCACGCTCGCCGAATTGCGCGAGGCGTGGGGCAAGAGCGGCGACGCCGGCAATCACGTGAATCATTTTTTTGATCCGCACGCGGTGGGAAGCGCCCTCATGCACGCGGGACTCTCGGAGCCCGTGCTCGACGTCGATCGGATCGTCATGCGCTACCCGGACGCGCGCGCGCTCATGCGCGAGCTCAAGGCCATCGGCGCACACAATGTCACCGCCGGCCGCCCGCGCGGACTCACGGGCCGCAAGCGCCTCGCGGCGATGACGCAGGCGTATGAAAGCCTGCGCGGTGAAGGCGGATTGCCCGCGACCTACGAGGTCATTCACGCGATCTGCTGGGGAGGCG